>CAMDAI010000032.1 GCA_945888585.1 Rickettsia typhi
GGGCGCCATTTAAAAGTGGCCCATAGACCAAATAAGAATGGCCGGTAATCCAGCCAACATCGGCAGTACAGAAAAATAAATCATTTTCAGAATAATTAAAAACATTGGCAAAAGAATAGCCTGCATAAACCATATAGCCAGCGGTTGTATGTTTTATTCCCTTAGGTTTTCCTGTAGATCCGGAAGTGTATAAAATGAATAATGGGTTTTCGGCATCAACTATTGCCGGCTCAATTTTAGCGGATTGCATTGCTATTTCATCTTGCCAAATAATTATTTTTTTTGGGCTGGATAATTTTTCTTCTGATCTTTTATAAACCAATACTGATGCAACAGAATCGCATCGCTCCAAAGCTTCAACTGCAATATCAAAAAGTTTAGTTGCTTTTCCGCCACGATTTAACAAATCAGAAGTAATCAGCATTTTGGCACCCGAGTCCTGAATTCTTCCCGCTAAAGATTTTGCTGAAAATCCGGCAAATACTACACAGTGAACCGCTCCAATTCTGGCACAAGCCAACATTGCAACTGCCGCTTCCGGTATCATTGGCATATAAATTGCCACCCTATCTCCAGTTTTAATGCCATTTGAAATCAGTAGATTAGCTAATCTACAAACTTGCTCATGAAGCTCTCTGTAGGTTAAAATTCGATTTTTTTCATTTGGATTATCCGCTTCCCAGATAATTGCTGATTGCTCGGATTTTTTCTCGAGATGACGATCTAAACAATTATAGGCAATATTAAGCTCAGCACCTTTAAACCACTCATTTCTTCCTTGCTCAAAATTGATATCAAAAACTTGATTCCACTTTCGAATCCAAGAAAAATTATTAGCAATTTCTTCCCAGAACTTCGCCGGGTTTTGTATTGATTTACTATATTCTGATTGATATATGGCCTTGGAAGAAATTTTAAATACCATTTAATTTCCAATTAAAATGGATAATAAAAAAATAGTTATAGATATAATAACCGCTATTTTCCATCTCCTTTCTGTTTTTGTTAATTTTTCTATCTTTTTGACCAACTCGCTATCTTCAGATTGTTGCTGATTATCATTAGCTGTTGAAAATTTTTTAACTGCATCAAATAAAAGAAGAACTTGATCAACAATTTTAGCATCAAAGCCGATATTTTTATAAGCCCATTTTTCTATCCAAGGACTGGCCAATTCCCATATGTTTAAATTACGATCAAGTTCAACCCCAACACCCTCAAGCAACATCATGGTTTTTTGTAGTAGCAACAATTCCGGCTTAGTTTTCATATTATATTTTTTGGTCATCTTTAATAAAAGACCAAGCAATTTTGCTAATGAAACCTCTCTAACCGGCACATTAACCACGGTTTCTCCGATCGCTCTACAAGTTAAAGCAAATTCTTCAATATTAACGTTTTTTGGTACCAATCCGACTTCTATATGTAACTTCGCTACTTTTGTGTAATTTTTCTTTAAAAATGCCATTAAAATCTCAGCAATTGCTATTCTGGTCTTACGATCAATTATTCCTATAATACCAAAATCAACTACCGCAATATTACCATTTGGCATCAAAAATAAATTACCCGGATGCATGTCTGCATGAAAAAATCCATGAACATAAACTTGATTAAAATAGCTGATAACAAGATTTTTGGCGATTTCTTTTTTATCAAATTTACTATCTCGTATTTTTTGAACGTTAGAGAATGGAATACCGTCAACCCATTCCAAAACCAAAATTTTAGAGGTGGTCAAATTCCAATAAATCTTTGGAACATAAAAACCCGCCACATCAACCAATTGTTCCTTTAAATTAGAAGCTGCGGAAGCTTCCCACATTAAATCTAATTCTCGCTTATAGCAATCTTCAAGTAAACTAATTATATCATTGATTTTTTCTTGGATATAAACAGAAAATAAACCAATCACAATACTAATTAATCGAAGAGTAGAAATATCTCGTGCCATTGTTTTAGAAATATTTGGCCGTAAAATTTTAACCGCCACAATATCTCCATTCAATAATTTAGCTTTATGAACTTGAGCAATTGAAGCTGAGGCAATTGCAGTTACAGAAAAATCGGTAAATATTTGATTAATTTTTTTATTAAGTTCAGTCTCAACTGTGAACTTAGCTTTTTTAAAAGAAAATGGCTTAAGATTGTCTTGAAAAGAAGATAGAGATAGAGCTAGATCATCTCCAATTATATCAGACCTTGTTGAAAGAAGTTGACCCACTTTGATAAAAGTTGGTCCAGAAAATCTTAAAAAAAAATAGAAAGATTTAGAGCGTAAAAATGGATATAGAATACCAGATAGAACAAACAAGAAAAATATTCTAGCTATATTTAGTGGCGCTTGAAGCAAAGCATACATTGATTCAATATTTATTGACTGGAATTGCTGGTGATCCACCATTATTGTGAGTATCAACTTTAATTTTACTTAGATCAACATCTACACCAGCCCATCCCAAAATTTTCTCTAATAACTGTGATAGAATATCTAAAATATTGTGAGTAACTTCTTGGATTCTCTCAATTATTAATCTGAAGGCATTTGCAGCTTCTGGAGAAAGATTTAAAATTTTTACAACATCATCAACAGTAATAATGCCAACTAAAAGCATAATTAATAATATAGAAAAAGTAGTTGAGAATAATAAAAATACGCTACGAAGAGCAAGTAAATTAAGAATTTCTTTACCAAAAAACATAAAAATCCTATTTTTAATTAGCGCCTTAAAAGCTACAGACATTCACCAAAATAGGTGACTGGAGTTATTGGCTTGGCATTATAATTTTGTTCAATCAGGCTAGAAAAGGTTACATCATAAACCTTTTCTTGTCTTGAGATAATTACGAAAGATATATCGCCATTTTTATTAATACAATAATTATTATTTTTCAAAAATTTTGACAATAATTTTACTTCGGCTTCAGTCATTTTTGGATGATTTTTGCTAGGTTTTGATTTTTTATTCTCTCTAAAAAAATCATCACTAATAACAAAAGAAAAAGAATTTTTATTGATTGAATTGTAGAAAGATAATTTACCAAAATGATTTAAATCTGGCCCAGAACAAGATGGAGAAAAAACCACAGCTAGAAATAATGCTATGGTTTTAAAAATATTCACTTTAATTCTTATCAGAAGATTCTGTATTCTCAAGATGCAGGAAATCTAACTTTTCTTTAATTCTAGAAGCTTTACCAGTCAAACTTCTTAAATAATATAATTTTGCCCTACGAATTACACCTTGTTTAGCTATTTCAATACTCGAAAGTAAAGGGGAGTATGTAAAAAATTTTCTTTCAACACCAACTCCACTACTAATCTTTCTAACTGTAAAAGATGAAGAATAGTGAGAAAAGCTTTTGCTTCTAGCAATTACAACACCTATAAAAGCTTGAAGCCTTGTTGTAGTACCTTCAGTAATTTTATATTTTACTCTTATAGTATCGCCAACATTAAATTCAGGAACGGACTTTAGATCTGGTCTATCAGCACTGATTTTTACGATTTGTGACTTTTCAAATTCTTGAATTAACTTACTCATTTTTAAACCTCTTAATATCTATTTAGATTTTGTAGTTTTTGCTTTTTTAGAAAAAACTTTTTTCTCCGTTGAAGAGTCAGATTTTTCTTTAATTACAGCAATAGTAGATTGCTTATCAACCAATTCAATTACTGCCATTGGAGCTTTATCCCCAGTTCTAAAACCAAAATGCATAATTCTAGTATAACCACCATTACGACCTATTACTCTAACACCAATATCGGAAAATAACTTATTAACCAATTCTTGATTTCCACCAAAAATTGCCATGATTCTTCTACGATTGAATAAGCTATCCTTTTTAGCAATGGTGATAATTTTTTCAACATATGGTCTTAAATCCTTTGCTTTTGGCAATGTGGTTTTAATTGTTTCATGCTTTAACAAAGCCTGCGCTAAGTTAGATAATAAAGCGCCTCTATGAGCGCTAGTTCTATTTAATTTTCTGCTTTTAATTCCGTGCTTCATTATTTTAATCCTCTACTAAAAATCTTTATTTTTATCTTTTAACTCGTCAATGTTTTTTGGCGGCCAATTAACAATTTTCATACCAAAAGAAAGATTCATGGCTTTCAAATTATCTTTTAATTCGTTAAGAGATTTTCTTCCAAAATTAGAAGTTTTAAGCATTTCACCCTCAGTTCTGATAACTAAATCACCAACATATCTTATATTTTCATTTTTTAAACAATTGTAAGATCTAACTGATAACTCTAATTCATCAATACTTTTTAATAAATTTTTGTTAAATTCTGGCTCACTTGGAGATTCTATTTTTATATCAACAATCTTACTTACATCAAAATTAATAAAAACTTGTAACTGATCTTGGATAATTTTAGCAGCAACTCCTAAAGCATCTTGAGGCGTAATTGAACCGTTAGTTTCAACTTCTAAAATTAACTTATCAAAGTCTGTTATTTGACCAACCCGAGCATTTTCAATCTTATATGCTACTCTTTTAATTGGACTAAACATAGAATCAAGCATTATAGTACCAATTGGAGCTTCTAACTTTTTATTTTGACTGGCAGTTATATAACCTTTACCGCATTCAACATTCATTTGGATATTAATTTTAGCTCCCTTATTTAGGGTGCAAATGATCAAATCTTTATTAATTATCTCAACACCATTTGATGTCTCAATTGATCCAGCAAGAACTGGACCAGCTTTATCAGAAGATAATTTTAAAATACAAGCCGAAGAATCGGCTTTAGTAATAGCTAAAGATTTTAGATTCATGATAATATCGACCACATCTTCTTTTACACCATCAATAGTTCCGTATTCGTGTAAAACTCCATCAATTTTAATAGAAGTAACAGCAAAACCAGCAATGGAGGATAATAAAACTCTTCTTAAAGTATTTCCCAAAGTATTGCCGAATCCTCTTTCAAAAGGTTCCATGATGATTATCGCATGCTTCATTGGATCAGAACCATCTTTAACAATTATACTTGCAGGTTTTGATAGTAACTGCCAACTTTCTTTCAATATAGCCATAAATCTAAAAATATTAATTATAAATTAAATTTAAGAACGCAACATGAGCTGCGTCCCACTTTGTGGGGATCTCTTATATCAAAACAATACTTCATAAAATTTTGATATAAAATATAATTACTCCGCTTACACTCTTCTTCTTTTAGCTGGTCTACATCCATTATGAGGATGATAGGTTTTATCTACAATAGAAGTAACATTAATATTTGTAGCTTGTAATTCTCTAAGCGACGCTTCTCTTCCAACTCCCGGACCAGAGATTTCAACTGAAACAGTTTGTAAACCACATTCTTTAGCGGCTGTAATAGCGTGTTGAGTTGCAACCTGAGCAGCATAAGGGGTAGCTTTTCTCGAACCTTTAAAACCATGCCTACCAGCAGATGACCAACAGATAATGTTTCCTTGTAAATCAGTAATAGAAATAATGGTATTATTAAAAGTTGCACAAACATGCACAACTCCCGTTAAAATATTTCTTTTTTTCTTGGCGGAAGTTTTTTTGCCACTATATTTTGTCATAATTTATTGATTATTTAGTAACCTTTTTCTTACCGGCAACAGCAACGCCACGGCCCTTTCTAGTTCTTGCATTGGTATGAGTTCTTTGACCACGAACTGGAAGCTTCTTGACATGTCTTATGCCACGATAACATCCAACATCAACCAATCTTTTTATGTCAGAAGAAACCTTTCTTCTTAGATCTCCCTCCAAAACCAAACCTTCTTTTTCAAGAAAAGTTCTGACTTCTGCAAGTTTATCTTCACTAATTTGATGAGTTCTATGTAAAAAATTAATTTTTAATTTTTTACATACTTTTTGAGCAGTTGTCATGCCAATACCATAAACATAGGTTAAAGCTATGACAAATCTTTTATCTCTTGGTATATTAACGCCAGCTATCCGAGCCAAGGTAACTCCTATATTTTAATTAATTTTGATTATGAATATTTAACACTTTTTTTATCTCGTAATTTACGAGGGGTATTTCTTTTAAACCATCTATAGAAGAAAGCAAGTGTTTTTTTCTATAGAACTCCACTAATTCTTTATTATTGTTGTGATAAGTTTTTAGTCTATTAGAAACAATTTCTAAATTATCATCACTTCTGTTTTCAAAATTAACTCCTCCACACTTATCGCAGGTATTTATGAGCTTCGGGATATTAAAAAAGTGATTATAAACTACGCCACAATTTTTACAAGAAAAGCGGCCAGAAATTCTTTTAATTATAACTTCATCAGCCACAATAATTTCAATTACTGCATTTATTTTTCTGTCGATACTATTAAGCATATCGTCTAAAATTTGTCCTTGGACTATATTTCTTGGAAACCCGTCTAAAATAAAGCCATTATTACAATCGGGCATGGAGATACGACTTTTAATCATTTCTACTACAATCTTATCGGGAACTAGTCCACCACTTTCCATATAAATTTTTGCTAATTTACCAGTTTCAGTATCTTTAGCTACTTCATTTCTTAGAATTTCTCCAGTTGAAATAGTCGGAATAAAAAGATCTTTAGCAATTATTGTAGCTTGAGTTCCTTTACCAGATCCAGGAGCACCCAAAAAAATAATATTTATCACCTAGCACCTCTTACTCTAACTTTTCTGCGCCTAGTTGTGCCGCTGTATTTACCAGCAAAACTATGAGACTGAACCTGCACTATTAAATCTAAAATAACATTAACTATAATTAAAACTCCAGTTCCTCCAATATGCAGAGGGATAGAATATCTAGTAATCAAGATTTCTGGAATAATGCAAATAATAATTAAATAAATCGCTCCAAGTAAGGTTAATCTTGCTATAATCTTGTCTAAATAACCAGAAGTATTTATACCAGGTCTAACACCAAGAATAAAGCAATTACTCTTCTTTAAATTATTAGCTACATCTTCAGTATTAAAAATAATTGATGAATAAAAGAAGGAAAAGAATAGTATTAAACTAGAAAACAATAATAAATATAACCAACTTCCCCTTCTGAGAGCCGCTAAGAAAAATTCCTCACCACCACCCATATATTGGGCAATTGCCGAAGGAAACATCAAAATTGAACTGGCAAAAATTGGAGGTATTACCCCAGAAATATTAATTTTCAATGGCAAAAAAGATGAATCATTCATTCCGGAAGCACGCATCATAGCACTATTTGGATATTGAATTTTAATTCTTTTATGAGCTTTTTCAACAAAAGTTACTAAAGTAATAAAAAATACAAAAGAAATAAAAAACAATAAAACAAATCCCCAAGAATAAACACCACTACGTGATAATTCCATAAATTGAGCAAAAGTGGTTGGAATAGAAGATACTATACCAACAAAGATAATTAATGATATACCGTTACCAATTCCTGAAGCGGTTATTCTTTCACCGAACCACATCAACATTACAGTGCCCCCAACTAAACTTACACAAGTTGTCCACATAAAAATGGGAGAATCACTGACAAACATATTGTTTCCAGAGCTAGAGAGGGCATAATAAACTCCCATGGACTGAAAAAATGCTAGGACAATAGTTAAATACCTAGTATACTGATTGATTTTAGCACGACCGTATTCACCTTCTTTCTTTAAGGACTCTAAACCTTTATACATCGATGTCATCAATTGCATGATTATAGAGGCAGTAATGTAAGGCATTATGTTCAAAGCAAATATGCTCATTCTTTCTAATGCACCACCAGAAAAAAGATTGATCATTCCAAATATATTGGCACTTTCAGAGGTAAAGAACTTTGCTATCACCTCACTATTAATCCCTGGAATAGGCACAAAAGTACCAATCCTATAAATTAGCAGGATAAATAAGGTAAATAATATTCTTTTTTTTAAGTCAGAACCTTGCTGCACTTTTAACAAAGACAAATAAACTTTTAAAAACGGGATAATTTTCTTTAATGATCAAATTAAGATCGTTACAAGAAGCCAAAAACTTTTTGGTTAAGAAGCCAAAAACTTGGCTTTTTTAGAATATAAGTCTACTTGAAATTTGAAAATAATTTTATTTTCAGTCTCAATACCACTCATGATAAGCTTTACTTTAGAATCTTTATTTCTAATTAAACCAAGATCAAATAATTTTTCTTTAGTAATAATATCTTTAGAATCTAATTTATTCTTTTCAACCTTAGTTAAAACATCTTTAATATTCACAGTTTCATATTCTTTTTTACAATAGTTTTTGAAACCTCTTTTTGGTAATCTCATATAAATCGGTGTTTGTCCACCTTCAAAACCCTTCATATTTTTACCAGTTCTAGCTTTTTGACCTTTTACACCCCTACCAGAAGTTTTGCCACTTCCAGATCCAATACCACGACCTACTCTTTTACGTTGGTTGGTTTTAAGTCTAACGATATTATTTAATGCTATTGACATAGTTTACGCCTTTGAAACCTGTAATAAATGTTGTGCTTTTCTAACCATACCAAGAACTGAATTGGTACAAACTAATTCAGACTTAGTATTGATTCCTCTTAAACCAAGACCAATTAAATTTGCTCTTTGTTTATCGGTTAATTTGTTGCCACTCTTAATCTGGGTGACAATAATTTTTTTATCTAGGAAATTTTCTAATGTCATCTTAAGCCTCACTATTAACAGTTAGTTTTAACGCACTATTTCTTCTTTTAACAATTTCTGAGATTTCTTTTGATCTTCTATCGGCAATAATACGAGGAGAATGTAAAGATTGTAAAGCTTTAAAAGTAGCTGCCACCATATTATATGGATTAGAAGTCCCAAGAGATTTAGCTACAATATCATTTATACCAGCACATTCGAAAACTGCCCTCATAGGACCACCAGCAATAACTCCCGTACCGGCAGGGGCTGCTCTTAGGGTTACTTTAGCAGAACAAAATCTTGCCTCAATATCATGGTGAATAGTTCTTCCTTCTTTTAAAGAAACTTTTATCATTGATTTTTTAGCGGCTTCAAAAGCTTTATTTTTAGCGTCCGTAACTTCTCTAGCATTTCCTTTACCAGAACCTACTCGACCGTTTTTATCTCCAACAACTACAAAGGCAGCAAAAGAAAAATTCTTACCACCTTTTACAGTTTTAGAAACTTTATTAACCGCAACTAATTTTTCTACTAATTCACCGCCACCGGTGTTTTTATTTTTTGACATTTACCAAACTTAAAAAATTGTTAAAATTTTAATCCATTTTGACGACAAGATTCAGCCAAAGCTTTTACTCTACCGCCATACAAATATGCACCCTTATCAAATATAACTTCTTTTGTGCCTGATTCAACACACAATTTTGCAAAATTTTCACCAACTAATTTAGCAATATCAATACCTTTCTTCTTGGATAGATCCTTTTCTTCTAACAAAAGTGAAGAAAAAGACTTAATAACATCCCCATCAACCCTAATTAATTGTACATAAATGTTTTTATTAGACCTGGTAACAACTATTCTTGGTTTCCCAGATTTATTCCTATTTTTAACCTGAGATCTAACTCTTTCTTTTCTTTTATTAAAACCCTTTAATATTACTGCCATATTATTTTTTCTTACCCTCTTTACGTACTATATATTTTCCCAATATTTTAACACCTTTACCTTTATATGGTTCAGGCTTTCTAAAAGAAATGATTTCAGATGCCACTTGACCAACTAAGATTTTATCCTCGCCAGTTAAAATGATTAAATTTGGTTTTTCGAATACAGCGGAAATACCTTTTGGTAAACAATATGCAATTTCATGACTATACCCTAAACTTAAAGTTATGATTCCCTTGTCAACCGCCGCTTTATAACCAACCCCATTAATTTCTAAGGTAATTTTAAAAGGAACAATCATTCCATTAACAATATTTTTAATATTGCTTCTGTCCATACCAAGATCAATTGAGGCTTTATCAAATCCATCTTTTGCTATTAACTTAATAGCGCTTTCAGCATAGATCACTTTAACTGTTCCACTAACTTTATAATTTTTCTTAACCTTCCCAGAATCAAAACTAATAACATCACTATTTACTAAAACAGTGATATTGCTTGGAATTTTAATTGGTAGTTTACCAACTCTTGACATAT
>CAMDAI010000033.1 GCA_945888585.1 Rickettsia typhi
CTGATTCATCAGAAAATTCACTGGTAAATCTTTGACTAGGTAAAACTTGGAAAATATCACCATTTTTAATATATTCCTGCGCTTTTTTTACCACATCACAATATTCTTTCTCATTAAAACTGGAGACAAAATTTAATGATGCTGAGGAAATTTTTGGGTGATCTTGCTGATAAGGTTGGTTAATTAAATTAATAATCTTTTCAATATTACTTTGAGCATTGATATAAGATTTATCAGAATTTATACCATTTTTATAATAAATTGGTGCACAAACATTAATCAGATCAAAAAGAGCATCAAAAACAATCAGGATTTGAGGACGAATAAAAATGCTATCAGGAATTTTAATATCATCAGACAAATTATTATCTGGTAAATTTTCCATTAAACGCACCATATCGTAACCCATATAACCAAAAATTCCCGAGCATATTGATGGTAAACTTTGCAGATTGGGAATTTGGGCCTCACCTATAATTTTTCTTAGTGAATTTAGCGGATGATCGTTAATTTTCTCAAAATTATCAGAATAAGAAGTGGAATTGTAATTAGAATATGCAACGCCATTTTCAGTTTTCCAGATTAAATCCGGAAGCAATCCTATTACTGAGTAACGCCCTTTGTTATTACCTTTTTCAACCGATTCCAACAAGAAATGATATTCAGGAAATTGCTTTTCAATTTTAAGCAAAGCAAGAACTGGATTAAGTAAATCGCCAGGTATTTTCTTGGTTAGGACAATTGACTGTTTTTTATTCTCTAAACAATCTTTTACCTGATTCTTACTTAATGAAAAACTCATGAATATAATTATACTATTTCCTATGACGCTTACGCTTCGCACGCGGTTGGAAACTATTGGTTTCCAACCTACCAATTCCATCTAAAGATGGAAATTATTATTATTCCTCTTTTTTAGTAGTTGCCTCTAAAAGCTTCTGATTAACTTCAACTTTCATTTTATTTTGAATGTAATGATTATATGAAATTAAAATATCATTTCTAAATTGCGCACTCATTTCACTAGCATAGGCTTTTATCTTAGCTTCATTATCAGCAGGCGCATCAATTTTTCTAATTACACCAATGGTAAAATCATCATTTTGCGCATGGTATGGAGAAGTGGATTCAGAAATTCTTGCAGAAAATATTTCTTCTATAGATTTATTAGCATAAGGAACTTTCTTACCACCACCAACATCAATCATATAAAATCTTGGAAACTCACGATTTTTTTCAACTTTTAGATTATATTTAGAAACTATTGGACCGATGTTTCCTTTGCTTTCAGATACTTGTTTAGCAATATCGTCTGCAAGTTCCTGAAGCTTTTGTTGTTGCTTATTTTTAATCAGAATATCACTGGCCAAAACCTTAACTTCATCCAAACTTCTTTCTCTACCTTCTTCAATTTCATGAACTATTAAAGCATAATAAGTATCATTATTTTCTGAATAAAATAATTTAGAAGCCTGATTTTTTTTCAAAGCAAAAGCATTAGTATAAAAATTCTCAAATTTTATTACTTGCTCCACCTTATCCTTTTTGGAATCAATACCATAAGCATCAAATTTAGGTAAAGTTTGCACTTTAAATTTAAATTTTTCAGCAACTTTAGTCATGGAATTGCTAGATAGTAATTCATCATCAATAGAGTTTAATTTTTCTTTTAAAACCTCTTCTTGTTTTTTAACTAAAAGATCAGCTTCAATAGATTTTTTAACTTGAGCCAAAGGAATGCTGGTAACTGGATTAATACTATTTAAGCAAAATAAGTGAAAACCAAGCGGACTTTCTAAAACATTACTAATTTCATTAACTTTTAAAGCAAAAATATCATTTGCCAATTCCTTTAATTGATCTTTCTTAGCAACTTTATTTAAAGAAATTGCCTTTTTATCTTTTTTCTGAAGCTCAAAAGCAAGTTTAGCAAACACTTCAGCACCATTATTATCTTTGGCCTTTTCCTTGAATAGCACAAAAAATTCATCAGCAGATTTTTTATCGGTAAATACTAAATGATAAAAATTTCTAGTTTCTGGATTTTGATAATTAGAGATATTTTTATTATATTCATTTTCGATTTCTTTTTCCTCTAAAGCTATTTCGCTCAGCAAATCAGATTTAGTAAACGCAATATAAGAAACACTGCGCATTTCCGGCAATGCAAAAGATGCCTTATTTTTTTCAAAAAAATCATTTAATTCAAATTCATTGGGCCTGGCTATCGGACCAATATTTTTAATCGAAACTGTAATTACATCTACATATCTTTTTTCTTCTTTATACTTATAAATATCATGAGCTAAAGATTTATTAACCGTAGAAACTTCAACCAAAGGGGCTACGATCATTGCTCCAGCAATTTCATCTTTAAAACTCTCAATATATTTTTGCTCAGTTATACCATTTTTACTTAAAAATTTTCTGAAAAGATTACGATCAAATTTACCATCTTTATCTTTAAAATCCGGAGCTTCGGCAATTTGATTCAAAATAACTTCTGTGCTTGGATAAATTCCTAAATCCTTTTGAAGCCCGTAAATTAAGTGTTTGGTAATCATTCTGCTCAAAACATCACTTCTAAATTGATCAGAACCAAGATAATTCATCACTTCTTCCGTAGGGTTTGATTTATAGATTACTTCCTTATCGGATTGAGCCATCTGAATAAATTTATCGTAACTAATTTTTTGACCTCCAACCTTTGCAATCCAAGAGCCATTATTACCAAAAATAAACCCGCTAATACCAAAAATCACGAATGATAATGCTAAAAAACCTAAAAATATTCTAAAAAAAATGTTCTTAGAAAGATTACGAAATACTTCCATCATGTTATTTATTGATTTATTCGAGACAGGAAATTTATGAAAAATAGACCAATTTAGGTTACCACTCGTGGTTTTTTTATTCAATAATTTATTTGTATTGCAATAAATTAAATGCCTATTTAGAGTTAGAACCTTCTTCATTACTTCCTGGTTTTTTAATAACAAGTATGGCCTTAATAGTTCAAAAATTTGGTGGCACTTCAGTAGGAGACATCGAAAGAATTAAAAATGTAGCAAAAAAAGTTCAAGCTGAAATAGAGCTTGGCAATCGAGTGGTAGTTGTAGTTTCGGCAATGTCTGGCGTTACTAATCAATTGGTTGATTATTGTAATCAAGTTTCAAAATTACAAGATAATGCCGCTCTTGCTGAATATGATTCAATTACAGCAACCGGTGAACAGGTAACTTGTGGATTATTAGCTCTGCAATTACAAAGTATTGGTTATAAAGCCAGATCATTTCTGGGTTGGCAAGTTCCGGTTAAAACTGACAATGTTTATTCCAAAGCCAGAATTGATGATATTGATGGCAGTGCTATTTTAAAAGCTATAGAAATTTATGATGTGGTTGTAGTTGCGGGTTTTCAAGGAATTGATACTAAAAATAATCGAGTTACAACTTTAGGTAGAGGTGGATCAGATACTTCTGCAGTAGCAATAGCGGCTACTATCAAAGCTTATCGTTGCGATATTTATACCGATGTTGAGGGAGTTTACACTACCGATCCAAGAATCACTGACAAAGCTAGAAAATTAAACAAAGTTTCTTATGAAGAAATGTTGGAAATGGCCTATAGTGGTTCAAAAGTTTTACAAACCAGATCAGTTGCAATGGCCATGGCGCACAATGTAAGGGTTCAGGTTTTATCAACTTTTTCAAATAATCCAGGAACAATTTTAGTAAATAATGAGGAAATTATGGAAAGACGTCTTGTAACAGGAATTAGCTATAGCAAAAATGATGTTAGAATTACTTTAGTTGCTATGCCAGATCATCCCGGCTTATCTTCTGCAATATTTGGCGCCCTTGCTGAAAAAGAAATCAATATTGATATGATCGTACAAAATGTCAGCGCCGACAGTAAATCGGTTGATATTACTTTTACCACTCCTAAAGAAGAATTGGAAAGAGCTAAAGCGGCTATTGAATCAATTCAAAGTAAAGTTAATTATGCAAAAATGCTAATTGATGATAATATTGCTAAAATTTCAGTAATTGGTGTAGGTATGATCAGCCATTCCGGCGTTGCTCACACTATGTTCAAAACTTTAGCTGACAAAGGAATTAATATTCTTTTGATTTCTACTTCTGAAATTAAAATTTCAGTTCTAATTAACAAAGAATATGGCGAATTAGCCGTGAGAATTCTTCATACTGCTTATGGGCTTGATGGAAAATAATAAAATTGTTATGGTTTCTAAGCATTAACAATTTCAAAAAATTCATCAGCCTTTAAACTGGCCCCGCCAACTAAGAGACCGTCAATATTATTAATTGCCAAAATTTCTGCAGAATTTTCTTTTTTTACCGAACCTCCGTATAAAATAGCAAAATTCTTAATATTTTTATTAGCAGAAATTTTGCTTTTGATAAATTCAGCAATTTCCTCAATCTCTTTTATGGTTGGAACCAAACCAGTTCCAATTGACCAAACTGGCTCATAAGCAATTATTAAATTATCAATTTCCAAATTAACCGGAATGTTATTTTCAATTTGTTTACCAATAAAATCCAAATAAGAATTATTTTGCCTAAGGTTTTTTGATTCTCCGATGCAAAGAATCGGGGTTAGATTGGCATCAATTGCAGCACTAACTTTTCTGGCAATTAATTGATCTGATTCATTAAGATATTGCCTACGCTCGCAGTGTCCTAAAATTACATATTCACAACCGCAATCTTTTAACATAATCGCACTAACGTCACCGGTAAAGGCACCATTTTTTTCAGCATGACAATCCTGTCCACCCAGATGAATTTGTCTAACATTAAAAATTTTCTTTTCCAATTCGTCTTCAGATAATTCATCAATATTACCATGCAGTTTTTGCAATCTTTGCAATTCCTCATCCATCAATAAACCATCTAAATAATCCAGTAAAATAAAGGATGGACAAAGAACTATTTCTAAATTTTCTTTAATTCCAGGGAGTTTTTTTGAAAAATTATGCAACCAAATTTCAGCCTCATCAAAAGAATTATTCATTTTCCAATTGGCAATAATTATTTTTTTAGTCATGTAGTTTTTGATAAATTTTTTTAATTTGTCTAAAAGTAAAACTCTTACTTAAACCGTTATAGATCGTAAAATCAGCTAATTTCTTTTTTTGATAATTAGGCAATTGATTTTTGGCAATTTGTTCAAATTTATTAATTAAATCAATTATTGATTCTTCACAATTTTTTTCTTTTGCCCTTTTAATAAAGCGATATTTTTGAATTATTTTTGGCGTAATTACCACAATAATTTTATCACATCTGCAATAATCTTTTTTTTCAAAAAGCAGAGGGATATTTAAAATCACCGATTTATAACCATCTAACCTTGATTTTCTTATGAACTCATTTTCTTCTTTTCTTACTAAAGGATGAATTAAACTTTCTAAAATATCTAGATTTCCCCTATGACTTAGAACAATTTTTCCCAATTTCTTACGATTAATTTGATTATGTTCAACCGCATCTGGAAAAATTTTACGAATTTCTTCTAGAACCTGTCTATTATAAGTAAAAATTTTATGAACTTCATTATCAGCATCAAATACTGGAATTCCAAGCTTTAAAAACCAATTTGCAACAAAATTTTTTCCACTAGCTACTCCCCCGGTTAAGCCAATTATCTTCATAATTTTTTGACTTCTAATTTTTAATTAAATTTTGTAAATCATTTCCAAAAACAATAAATCTCCATCCCGAAAGGATATCTTCTATTTTTTTATGACCAAGAATTATCATTTTTAAATTATTTTGATTAATAATAAATTCGGGCTTTAAACCTTGTTCCAGAGATTTTTGATTTAAAAGAGTTTTAGCCTGTAAATAAAATGAATTTTGTTTTTCACTCAATTTAAAACTAAAATTATCTTCATCTGAGAATAAATTGACGCCATAACTTAATGCGCTTTGTAAAAGTATCAGGATTTCCATTTTCAACTTTTCATTTAACTTATTGGCTAGATAAAGTTGATTTAATTCTTCTAAATTCTGAGGATTTTTTTCAGCAATTAAACTTAGAACTTCATCTTTAATAACAAAGCTGCGCGGAATATTATTTTTTCTAGCCTTGTTATCTCGCCACGGAACCAATAATTTAATATTTTTTTCATAAATTTTACTTTTTCTTTGAAAAGAAAATTTTTTAAACAAATTCTGATTTTCACCATCAAAATTCTTTTCTGTTAAAATATTTTCCATTTCTTCATAAAACCATTCTAACCTTTGTTTTTGAATAAGCTTATCTTTTAAAATATTAAAAATTTCCGGCAAGTAAAAAACATCAAGCAAAGCATATTGTATTTGATCGGGATGTAGTGGGCGCTCACCCCAATCACTTCTTTGCCATGCCTTATCTACATCTTTATCTAGCAATTCTTTGACTAATTTTACATAGCTGGAATTATAATCAAAACCACAAAAATTAGCCATTATTTGGGTATCGAAGATAGCTTTTGGAGTTTCATGTAAAAAGGGAAACAGCACTTCTAAATCTTGATGTAGACAATGAATTATTTTAATAATTTTTTGATTTTTTAGAATAGTAAAAAATGGTTCCAAATTCAAATTTTTATTTAAAATATCAATGGCAAAACACGATCCTTCAACATTAATCTGAATCAAGCATAACAAGGGATAATAAGTTTTTTCCCGCATAAATTCAGTGTCAATTGACATCAAATTTTGGTCGGTAATTTTTTGACAGATTTCAAGTAATTGCTCTTGATTAAATACTAGGCTCATTTACAAATCTCCTTCATTCTAGCATAGGCTCTGTTAAATCCCTTCATTGAATATTCATCAATTGCATAAGTACCGAGCGATGAATCACTTCTGACTCTGACTATACTAGATTCTAACATCAATTGAATTACTTCCTTATCTTCAGCGGGAGTTTTTAACCAGGCCATTTCATCATCTGTAAAAAATTTAAACTGCACATCATCCACCAAAATGAAAACACCGCTATTTATCTTATATTCATAGCCACTATAAGTACTAACTTCCTCGGTTCTTTTTCTGGCATAGCGCGTCACTAAGAGATAAGGGGATCTTTCACTGGTATGATCACTATCAGTTCTGGTAGGAAATGAACTAATATAACATTGTTTAATGCCATCATCCGATTCATATTCATGAACTGCCCAACCATAATAAATACTATCTATAACTTGAGCAAACAGATTATTTGGCAAAAATATCAGCAGAAAAAAAGAAATTAAAATTGATTTTTTAAAAAAATGATAAAACAAATCTGTAAATTTTTTATTAATTAAAAACGGGCATGATTCTTTCCTAAACTAACCAAAAAAGCAATTATTATGCTATTTTTTGCAAAAGCGAATAGTAATGAGACGAATTTTTAATCTTGACTTAGTCTTTTTGCCATGGATAATGGCAACCCTTCTTGGCTATTTGTTAATGGCCGTATAATAAGCATAAAATTAATATAAAAAAGTAATTTAAGATGGCACCGAAACCTAAATCTTCTAAAGCTAAAAGAAGTGCAATTTTGTTTAAAATGGTAAGCACTGCTGATACTGGATTTTTCTACACTGCTAGAAGAAATCCTAAGAAAAAAGCTGAAAAAATGGTCTTCTCAAAATATGATCCAATTGCAAGAAAGCACGTTGAATTTAAAGAATCAAAAATCTCCTAAGTAATGGATCGCAGCAAGCTTAGTACCATCATTTTAGATGCAACTATAGTTGCTGAAAAAGCTGCAATTGTTTGTTATGATTGGATTGGCAAAGGTAAAGAAAAACTTGCCGATCAAGCCGCCGTCACTTCGATGAGAACCTCTCTAAATCAAATGCAAATCTCTGGAACGGTTGTAATTGGCGAAGGTGAAAGAGATGAAGCTCCAATGCTTTATATTGGTGAAAAGGTTGGATTAGGTGGAATTAAAGTTGATATCGCCCTTGATCCTTTGGAAGGAACAACGATTTGTGCAACTGCAAATGAAAATTCTCTTGCTGTTATTGCTTTTGCAACTCAAGGTGGATTTTTACATGCTCCTGATGTTTATATGGATAAAATTGCTGTTGGTGCTGGGTTGCCAAAAGATATAGTTGATCTTGATAATTCCCCAAAAACTAACCTACAAAATCTAGCTAAAGCTAAAAAATGTAAAATTTCTGATTTACAGGTAATGATACTGCAAAGAAATCGCCATGCTGAAATTATTGCTAAATGCCGCGAAGCTGGAGCAAGAGTAAAATTAATTTCGGATGGAGATATTGCCGCTGTAATTGCTACCACTGATGCTAAAACTGGAATTGATATTTATATGGGAACCGGTGGAGCTCCTGAAGGAGTTTTGGCAGCTGCAGCATTGCGCACAACAGGCGGTCAATTTATGGGTCGACTAATTTTTAATGATGATAAAAAACAAATTGCCCGAGCTAAGAAAATGGGCATTAAGGATTTAAATAAAAAATATACTACTGAACAATTAGCTAAAGGTGATGTTTTATTCATTGCTTCTGGGGTTACCAATGGCTCAATGTTAGAAGGCATCAAAAAATGTGATAATCACATTTTTGTAAACACTTTAATCATGGACTCTGCTAGTAAATCAGTAAGAAAAATCTCTTCAAATTATCTAGTCTAATAATAATTCATTTTATAATTCAAAATGAGCAATATTCGTATTTCTTCTCAATATTTAAAGAATCTATATTTTAAATCTCCTCAGGCCCCCGATATATTTTTTAAACCAAACACTAAACCAAATATTGAATTATCAATTGATTTAGATGCCAAAAAATTGAGTGAGGAATCTTATGAAGTTACAATCAAAATTAAAGCTGAAGCTGATAAATCAGAAATATTTGTTTGCGAGGCAGAATACTCTGGAATATTTCTGATGCAAAATATTGAAGTAAACATGATTGAACAAATCCTTCTAGTTTATTGTCCTGGTATACTTTTCCCATTTATCAGAAAAATTATTTCTGACGCTACAAGTGCTGGAGGATTTTCTCCATTAATGATTGATCCAATTGATTTTACTGCACTTTATCAAAAAAGAAAAAAAGCTAATTAACAAAATGAGGCAATCCCAATGAATCATTATTTTTAAGCTTGATTTCTCGTAATTAATTACAATAGTATTTTTTCACTTATCCGATATTCATTGGAATATTTGACTTAAAAAGTTATTAAAAAAACATCTCTACATGATTTTCAAACCATCAAAAAACTATCATAAAGCCTTTTCCCTAATAGAACTATCTTTTGTTATTTTAATTATTGGTATTTTAGTTGCTGGAATAGTGTTAGGTAAGAATCTAATAGCAAGATCAAGAATAACTAATGCTCAGACTTTGGCTCAATCATCC
>CAMDAI010000034.1 GCA_945888585.1 Rickettsia typhi
AATCAAGGCAAAATAATTATGAGAATTTTAGTAATTGGAAGCGGCGGCAGAGAACATGCTATAATTCATAAAATTAAGCAATCTTCATTGGCAAAAACAATTTTTTGTATACCAGGCAATGCTGGCATTGAAACGATTTGCTTAGTTAATTCCGATATTAAAATTGATGATAATAAAGCAATTATTGATTTTTGTAATCAAAATCAAATTGATTTAGTAATCATCGGCCCAGAACAACCATTGGTCAATGGTTTAGTTGATGATTTAAAAAAATCTGGAATTAAAGCCTTTGGACCATCAAGACTTGCTTCCAGGTTGGAAGGATCTAAAGTTTTTACTAAAAAAATCTGTGATAAATATCATATTCCCACCGCCAAATATCAAGATTTCGATAATGATCTTCAAGCTATAAAATATATTGATGAAATTGGCATTCCATGCGTTATTAAAGCTGACGGTCTGGCTGCCGGAAAAGGTGTAATTATTGCAAATAATAAAGATGAAGCAAAAAGTGCAATTAAAGAAATTTTTTCAGGAAAATTTGGTGAAGCCGGCAAAAAAATTATTATTGAAGAATTTTTAACTGGCCCTGAGGTAAGTTTTTTTGCACTTTGCGATGGTAAAACTGCTCTTTATTTTGGAGATGCCTGTGATCATAAAAAAGTTGGTGAAAATGAAACTGGCCCAAATACAGGAGGAATGGGCACTTATTCTCCTTCTTTTTTGGTTTCAGATCAGCTTAGAAATGAAATTATGAACACCATAATTAATCCAACTCTTAAAGCAATGGAAGCTGAAAATTCAAGCTTTACCGGCTTTTTATTTGCCGGATTAATTTTAACTAAAAACGGACCAAAATTATTAGAATTTAATACCAGACTTGGCGACCCGGAAACTCAAGTTCTACTACCAAGATTAGAAACCGATTTAGTGGAATTAATGATTAAAGCCTGTGATGGTAATTTAGAAGGTAATCAAGTTAAACTTAAAAATGAATCAGCTATTTGTGTAGTTTTAGCAGCAAAAGGCTATCCCGGAGATTATCAAAAAGGAACGGAGATCAAAAATTTAACAACAATAACAGATGAAAATATAATTATTTTTCATGCCGGAACCAAAAAAGAAAATGATAAAATTCTGGCTAATGGTGGCAGAGTTTTAGGAATTACAGCTTTATCTAAGGATATTGAACAAGCTCGAATCAAGGCTTATAAGGCAATTGATTTAATAGATTGGAAAGAAGGATTTTGTAGAAAAGATATTGCTCTTAGAACTTTAAAAGATTAATTTACAAAAATATTTAATACTAAATTAATCAAAAAAATATGCCGAGTTTTGACATAGTTTGCAAAGTTGATCTTCAGGAAGTTGACAATGTTATCAATTCAGTTTTGCGGGAACTGACTAATCGTTACGATTTTAAAGGTGCTAAATTTTCGGTAGAACTTAACAACAAGGATAACCAAATTATTGTTAATGCTCCAGATGATTACAAATTAGGTCAAATTGGCGAATCACTTCGAGGATATGGCGTTAAAAGAGGAATTGATCCAAAATCATTTGAATTTGAAAAAGAAGAAAGAGCCTCAGGAGATAGCCTAAGACAAGTTGTAAAAATCAAACAAGGAATTGATGGCGAATCTGCCAAACAAATTACCAAATATATCAAAGATAAAAAAATGAAGGTACAAGCTTCAATCAGGGGAAATGAAGTTCGGGTTGAAAGCAAAAAACGTGATGATTTACAGCAAGTTATGGCAGAAGTTAAAACTATTTCTCTTCCTCTTCCCTTACAATTTATAAATTTTAGAGATTAATGAAACCAACTAAAGAAATAAATTTTACAACAAAGCCACCTGAATTAAAATCACTTCCTAATGAAGTTGAAGAAGTTCCTACTGGAATAGTTCCTTTTCTCAAAAAAGCTGGTGCAGGTTTAGGCAGAACAATGTGCCTTCCCCTTACCACTACAGTTATTGCTGGGTGCGGATTCTTGGCATTTTTGGCATTTTTATTAAAGATTCCAACGGCAGCATTTTTAGAACAAATCGGCTTAAAAGAACTTGCCAAAGAATTAACATCTGATGAAGAAATTGATTTTTTTGAGAAAGTAGCGAAGAGCGCATGGAACCAAGGAGTTATGAAAATTGGAGAAGATTTTGGCGAAGCTGCTCGATCACTCAGAACAATTGCAACAGCTCCTTTAGAAGATATTTCAATCCATGAAGAAGAGATAGATAATTCAACATTATTAACCAAAAATTCTATAGAAAAAGGTAGACCAGAAACATCACCTTACGATCCTGTTGGAATTAAATTTCGGCAAATAAATAAAATAAGTCGGAGAATTTAATAAATTTTAACCACCACCAATAAAATGCACAATCTCAATTTTATCACCTTCATTAATCTTCAAATCAGCAAAATTATCAATCAAAGCAATTTGATAATTATGTTCAATTGCAATTTTTTTAAGATCTAGGCTTAATTGATTTGCCAAATCAAAAATAGTTTTATCCCTATCAAAATTAAATTCCTCACCATTTAAAGTGATTTTTATTTTTGACATATTGCTTTCCTCCTTTTATTGTCTGCCATTATTAGATTTATCTTTTTAGATTATCTGATAAATGTCAAAATACGATAACCTAAAAAATAAATTGAAATTATATAACCGTTATCTTACCACTAAGGTTGCTGGCTATTTTTTAGTAATTGCTACCATTCTAATTTGCTTAGTTTGGTTTAGCAAGGCCGTACCCTTCATAAAATTTATCACTGAAAAAGGCATTAAGCTTTCGGATTTTCTTTATCTGTTTGTTTTAGTTTTACCTTGGTTAATGATGTTGGTAATTCCAATCTCTCTTTTTATTGCCGCCTTAATCTCTTATGGAAGAATGAATTTCAGCAATGAAATCACCATATTAAAAAATTCCGGTATTGATAAATTTTTATTATCCAAACCAATAATATGGGTTGGTTTTGTCTGTTCGATGTTTTGTTATTTAATCTCTCTTTATTTTATGCCCCTTTCTAATAAAGAATTAAGATTAGCCAAAAACAATTTTCAAGATAATTACGAAAATATAATCATTAGCCCTGGGATATTTGAAACTCTAAATAATCTAACTATTTATGTTAAAGATCGTAATTATGAAAATGAATTATTTGGTGTTTTAATTTATGATAGTCGCAATGTTGAATATGCTTTAACCATTAGTTCCAGATATGGAAAGCTTGATAAAGGCAAAACAGTTTTATTACATTTAAGTGAAGGAACTGTTCAAAAATATAATTTTGCCACGAAAAAATCAGAAATCTTAAAATTTGACCAATATGTTGTAAATCTCACCGATGATGAAGAAAAAGCTATGGATTTTCGTTGGAAGGCACAGGAAAGATATATATGGGAATTGCTAAATCCAGAAAGCGATAGTAGTGAAGATGATATTAAAAAATATCGAGCCGAAATTCATAAAAGATTAACCTATCCTCTTTTTTCTCTAATATTATCATTAATTGCTGCGGCTTTTATTCTTAAAGGTCAATTTAGCAGAAGATCGAATATTGGCAATGAATTGCAAGCGGTAATAATTGGAGTTTTATTTATAATTTCAGTTACGACTATTTATGATTTAATTGAAAAAAATCAAAAGTTCATAATATTACTTTATGGAAACCTACTTATATTCGTAATATTTAGTATCAGTTTATTAAAAACTAAAAAGGTTGGATGATTAAAATAAATTCAATTTTTATCTATATAGCTAAAAATTTTATCTATCGCTTTTTTGGCGTTATTTTTTCGATTGCGCTGCTTATTTTTATTATCAATCTTTTTGATGTTATGAGCGGTTCTAACAAAGATAATCCAATTCCTTTCATGAAAATCTTTGAAATGGCAATTTTGCAAGTGCCGGCTTTTTTAGAAGATATAGCCATGTTTTTAATAATGTTATCGGTCATGATAACATTATTTAATTTCTCTTCTAAAAGTGAAATAACAGTAATGCGCGTCTCTGGAATGTCGCTTTGGCAGATTCTATTTCCAATAATAACTTCTTCTTTTGTAATCGGTATTTTATTCATCTTATTTTTTAATCCGCTCAATATTGTAGCGACCAAGAAATATATGGTCCTTCAACAAAATTTTACTAAATTTGAAAAACCCAGCGATATTTTATCACCAAAAAGTGGGATTTGGCTCAGACAAAAAAACTTAGTTAAAAATCACGAAGAAATTGTAATTCGTGCTAGTTCAATTAATAAAAAAACCTTAGAATTGTCTGATGTTAATTTATGGTTCTTTGATTCTGAAGGTCGATTTTACCAAAAGATTGATGCTAAAAATATGATACTTCATGATGATTACTGGCAGTTAAACGATATTATTGCCAATAATGATTTTAACATTAACCGAAAACTACCTGATTTTAAGATTTTAACTAATCTTCAATCTCATTTTATTGCTCAAAAAATTATTAATAATTTTGAAGATGCTAGATCATTCTCGGTATTTGATTTGCCAAGATTAATCTATGATTTAGAAGAATCTGGTTTTTCCTCAAGAAAATTTAGGGTTTATTATTATTCCCTTCTAAATAAACCATTAATTTTTATTGCTGCCGTCTTAATTGCCTGTTTCTTTTCTTTAAATAGCTCAAGAAACAAAAATAATATAATTTATATTGTTGCAGGAATAATGTTTGGATTAATTCTTTATATTAGTCTATCAGTTGTTCAAGCCTTTGGATCTTCTGGAATTATTCCACCTTTTGCTGCAACCTGGGTTATTAGTGTAATTACAATATCCCTATCAATATTATTAGTGTTTAGGAAGGAGCATGGTTAAATCATGGAGCAAATAGTAATATTGCAATTTATGAATTTTTTAATAAAGTTAACCAGTTTTTCTTCTACAAATTTAAACTAAAAACTATGACAAATGACAAAGGAGCTTTAGCTTTGAGTAATTTGCATAATTTCAACTAAATAAAAAATAAAAAAATTATGAAAAAATTATTAGCATCTACACTAATTTTAGTGGTTACCGCAACTGGGATGATTTCTGGATGTTCAGGAAAAAAAGAAGTAAAACAATCTCAAAATTCTAATTTGCCAGAATGGGTAGTTGATCCAAATTTTGAAATTACTGACGGAGTTGCTGGAGTTGGTATTGCAAGCAAAAGTTCAGGTGGAATTAAATTTCAAATTCCAAAAGCCGAAATGGATGCTAAGGCAAATATTGCTTCTGCAATCAATTCAGAAATTTCCAGAGTTACTAAAGACGCCTTAAGAGAAGCTAAAGTTAATGATGTTAATGATGTTGAACAGGTATTCTCTCAAGCAACTAAAGAAGTGGTAAAAAATATGCCTATGTCTGGTGTTAAAAGAATCAACATGTGGACCGATCCAGCCGATGGGACTCTTTACATCCGCATGGTTCTTAAAAATGAGGATTACAGTAAATATATTCAAAACAGTCAAAAAATGTATGAGAATCGTTTAAAGCAAGCCAATCTTGGTCGTGAAAATTTAAACAAATCACAGGAAGCCGTAAAAGGTTTATTTGATGAATTAGAAAAAGAAAGAGAAGGTGATAAACAACCGGTAAATCAATAATGAAAAAGTTAATTATTTTGTCATTTTTAATTACTACAATTTCTTGCAGTTCAAATGAAAAAGCTTCGGCTTCCAAAGCTAAGCATCAAAGTGAAACTGGCAGTAGGCTAAATGAATCTCAAAAAAATACTGATAGTTTATTTAAAGATTTAGACGAATAGTTAATTATGATAAATAATGCAGAAACTTTAGTTTCGAGTAATTTGCAACTCGCTCAACTAAAAAATAAAAAATCTACGAGTAAAAAATATTTAATTATTACTTTAATTTTAGCAGGCGGAATTTTCACCGCCTGTTCTTCTTCTCCAGAATCAGTCAATTCATTACCATCTTGGTACATTACGCCAAAACAAAATGATTTAGAAAATTTATATGGAACTGGTGAAGGTTTTACTACGGAAGAAGCTGGAAAGGCAGCTCTTAAAAATATGTCTGCTAAATTAATGGTTAGCATTTCTTCTGAATCAACTATGTTATTAGAAGAAAATAAAAATTTTACTAATGAAGAAACCAGACAAAAAATTAGTGAAAGCGTTGCTAAAATTAGCTTTAATAACTACAAAACTACCAATAGTGCCCAGAAAGGCGGCAAGATTTATGTTGAAATCTCAGTAAGTCGTAATGATTTTATTTTAGATCAAAAAAATAAATTAGAAGAATTTCATAAAAAAATGATTGATCTTTATCATGATAAAAATGGTAAAAGCATTTTAGAACAAAGAAATATTTTACTTAAAATCAGCTCAATTTCCGAAGAATCTGCAACAATCACCAGGATTTTATCTAGTTTAAATGTTGAAGGAATAAATCTGCAAAAAAATATTGAATTATACAATATTTATCAAAATGCTTATGAGAATGTTTTATCTAAGATTGAATTTTTTGTTGATGCTGACAATAATAATTCAAAAAAAATCGGTAGTATTATTAGGTCAGCTTTAAACCAAGAAAAAATTAAAATCTCTAAAAGTAAAAATTTAGATAATAGCAATATGGTAATTATCGAGATTAAATCTGATGTATCCAATAATAATGTTTATGGTGCTTTTATAGCTAAATTAAAAATTGACTTAGCTCTGGTTTCTAATAGTCATAAAACTCTATCAAGCAATCGCATTGAATTATCAGGAAGCTCTAGAATTAGCGACTTAGAAGCCACTAATGCTGCTTCTGAGCAATTATCTGATAAAATCAAAAAAGATGGTATTTTAAAGATTTTAGGAATTGAAAATTAATTTAAAAAACAACATCAAATAATAACAATTAAATTAAAATGGTTATGACAAATGGCGCATAAGCTTCTTAGCTCTGAGTAATTTGTATAATTTCAACTAAACAAAAAATAAAAAATTATGAAAAAAATTATTATTACCACATCTGTTTTATTTTTTACAGCTTGCGCACCAACTATATCAAATTTCAATTCCTATCAAAAACAACCAATTTCTAAAACTGCTTTCATGCCAGATCCGGAAGTAATTGAAGGAATTAGGCCAACTAAAGTAGTAGTATTTAATCTTGATGAAAATGACATTCAGATTGCCAAACAAGCAAATCTTGGATCTGCAGTTACCGCCAATATTGAAAATGCTTTAACCAAGGATCGTTTAGCAAAATTGGTTGATAGAAAATCTGCTTCCAAATTAGAAAAAGAAATTGCCTTAGCCGAAATGAATAAAACTGGTAGTTATAAAGGGCCAGAAATTGCTGATTATGCTATTTCAGGAACTATCAGTAATGCTAGCTTTACCAAAAAATATAGCTCCGGCGGAATTTATCCAAACAAAGATGGTAGCATGACCAGAATTCCACCAAAATTCACTTATATCGGCGATATTAGCGGTAATATCAAAATATATGAATTACCATCAATGTCAGTTGTAGAAAATTTTGAATTTAACGGCAAAAAATCACGCGTGGAAAATGTTCAATCTGATAATAATGTTTCTATTGGTGGATTAGTTGAATTTGGTGGCCAACAAGCTAAAGGAATTGACCGTGATGATAATTTAGTTAGAAAAGCCGGAGAAGAAGCTATAAGTGATCTATCAGTTGATATTAAAAACTTTTTTGCCAGAAGAGGATTTATTTTGGAAAGAAGATCTTTGAAATCTAAATCCATTTTTAAAATTAATTTAGGTAGTTCTGATGGAATAGCTCAAGGTGATAAATTTGAAATTACCGGACAATATGAAACTGAAAATGCCCTTACCGGAAAAAATGAAATAGAAAAAAGAATTATTGCTGAAGGTGCGGTTTCTGATAAAATTGATCCTCAAACTTCTTGGGTTATTATTGATAATAATCAGGCGATTGAAAATATCAGAATTGGTGATTCGGTAAAATTTAAGTACAAAAAAAGTTTCTTTAATAAAATTGGTAAATTGGCCGCGAGCGCAATGGATTAATATTATCTGATTCAAAAAACGAGATAGAAATTTACAAGAATATGATTTTTAAGAATAACTCTCTCGAAATTGCTGATAAGTATGACTATTTCATTCTCGATATTTGGGGAGTAATACATGATGGTAGCGCCACTTATCCCAATGTTGTAGAAAATCTAAAATCTCTAAGAAAATTAAATAAAAAAATTTGTTTTTTATCCAATGCTCCAAGAAGATCGGATGTTGTTGCCGAAATTTTAACTAAATTTGGAATAAGCTCAGATTTATATGATTTTATTTTGACCTCAGGAGAAGCTACTTATATTTTTTTGGAAGAAAATCAGAAACAAGATTTTTCTCAATTCAAAAAAAATTATTATTATATCGGCCCCAATAAGGATATTAATCTATTAAAAGGCTTAAATTATAATCTTATTACCGATGCAGCCAAAGCTGATTTTGTTATTAATACTGGCTTTGATAATGAATTTTCAACTATAGAAGAAAAACTTCCTCAAGCAAAGGAAGCAATAAAATATGGACTTCCCATGATTTGTGTGAATCCGGATTTAATTGTAGTTAAACAAAATGGTCAGGAAATGATCTGTGCTGGGATCTTAGCTAATGAATATAAAAAAATGGGTGGAGAAGTAATATATTTTGGAAAACCTTATAATTCGGTTTATAATCAAGTTTTTAGATTGTTTTCTATTAAAGATAAAAGTAAAGTTCTAGCAATTGGAGATGGAATTGAAACTGATATTTTAGGTGCTAATAATTTTAAAATTGATAGCGCCCTTATTCCCGGAGGTATTTTATCAGGAGAATTGAATATTAAACACAATCAACTTCCAAGTTCAGAAAATTTAAATAGAATTTGTCAAAAATATAATTCTTTCCCTCAATTTGTTATCGCAGGTTTATAATGAAAAAAGTAATTAGAAAAATTAATCAAAAGAAAAAATTGATATTATCCTCAATTGCTCTAACAGCAGTAGTTGGTTCACTTTTAGTAGTGTCAATTGGATTCCTTAAAAGAAAAAATGATCCAGTTGTTGCTAAAATTAATGGAGAGAAAATCTATAGTTCAGAAGTTGAGAAAAAACTTAAAACTATGATTCCACAAGATTCTGAAGCTAATTTAGAAAAATTACTATTCTTGTTCTGCTGGTTTTTCTTCTGATTTTTGTTCACTTGGTTCTGGTTTTGCTTGTTCTGCTTCAGATTTGATTAAAATCTCAACTTTGCTGGATTCAGA
>CAMDAI010000035.1 GCA_945888585.1 Rickettsia typhi
GCAGTCAATTTTATCTCTTGATAAGCTTGGTTTTAATGAGCGTAGCATTAACTTGCTTAAAAAATTGATTTATCGTCCAGAAGGAATGGTTATTCTAACTGGTCCAACCGGAAGTGGTAAAACTACCACTCTATATACATTACTTCATAGCATTAATGATATTGATAAAAATATCATGACTTTGGAAGATCCGGTGGAATATCATATTCCATTAATTAGACAGTCTAATATCAGAACAGATATTGGTATGGATTTTGCTTCTGGTATTAGAGCCTTACTAAGACAAGATCCAGATATTATATTGGTGGGAGAAATTCGTGATAAAGAAACGGCAGTTACCGCCATTCAGGCAGCAATGACTGGTCACCAAGTATATAGCAGTTTGCATACCAATGATGCTTTAGGGGCGATTCCAAGGTTGGTTAATATGGGTGTTGCACCTTATTTGATTGCTGGGTCAATTATTTGTATTGTAGCTCAAAGATTAGCCAGAAGACTTTGTGTTCATTGCCGTGAAGAAGTTCCAATTTCAGTTTTAGAAAAGAGAGTGCTTGGTGAAAAATATCATAAAATTGAAAAAATCTTTAAACCAAAAGGTTGTGATAAATGTAATCATACTGGTTATAAAGGAAGAATAGTTGTTACTGAAATATTACCGTTTGATAAGGAATTTGATGAATTAGTGGCCATATCAGCCAATAGAAAAGAAATGTTAAAATATGCCATTAGTCAAGGTTATATTACTATGGCTGAAGATGGATTAGCTAAGGTAGTGGAAGGATTAATGGATATTAAAGAATTAATGAGAGTTGTCGATTTAACTGATAGAATGGAATAAATATATTTATAAATATGGCTCTTAAAATAGAAGATATAAAAGTTGAAGAAGAATCTACAGGAGTTTATAAATTTATCACCGATGATGTAGAGGTAGCGGTGAGGCCGGAATATATTGATAGTCAGGCTAGATTGGCTGGAGATGTCTATTTTTGGGCGTATCATGTTAAAATTGAAAATAGAAGCAATGACACTATTCAGTTAATTAGCCGTTATTGGAAAATAATAGATGGCAAAGGTGGTTTGCAAGAAGTAAATGGTGAAGGTGCGATTGGTGAAAAGCCGATATTAATTCCCCATTCCAGTTTTTCTTATACCAGTGGTGTTCATTTGCGTTATAATTCGGGTATTATGTCTGGTTACTATACTATGAAAAAATCAACTGGAGAATTTTTTCAAATAAAAATTCCGTCATTTTCTCTCGATGTACCTAATTTAAAAGATATCGTTAATTAAATTTCAATGTCCTGTAAAATTTTAGCCTTTGATACTACTAGTGGCGGCTTCTCAGTTGCTATTTTGTTTGATAATAAAATTATCTCTAGCAAAAATATTGATGAATCTGGAATTCAAGCTGAAATGTTGGTTCCAACAATAGAAGAATGTTTAATTTTTGCTAAAATTTGGTATCAGGATTTAGATTATATTGCTGTGACTAATGGTCCTGGAAGTTTTACTGGAGTTAGAGTTGGAATGTCAGTTGCTAAGGCAATTAGTTTGGCTAGTAACTTACCTTTAATTGGAATTGGATCTTTGGAGGCAATTGCTTATAGTTATAAAAATAGCGGTTATAATAAAATTTTAGTGGCAATTGATGCCAGAATGGATGAATTTTTTATTCAGGAATTTCAATTATTGAATAGTAAATTAATTGCTAATTATGAAGCAAAATTAGTTTCTATGCAAGATGTTGAAAATTATTATCCCAAAGAAGATTTTTTATTGGTTGGAACTAACAAAAATGATGTAATAACTGCAGAAAATATTGCCTTTGCTGCTCAGGAAATTATTGACCAAAATTATAATCAAAACCAAAATTTTTCTGCTGATATGGTTTATATCAGAGAACCAAGAATTTCTAAAAGAAAATAGATTTTTACTTTAAAATTTCTCCAATTTCAAAATTAAATCCACGTAAAAACTCTTCAAGTTTTAAAGGATTTTTCCCTGGCTTTTGTAAAATTAAGGGCCTGATGGCGTTGTTTTTGCAAGCAATAGTAAAATTTTTGTCAATTATTTTTCCAGGAATTTCATCATTATTTAAACTAATTATTTCTGATTTTAAAATTTTTATTCTTTCACTTTCATAAGTTAAATAAGTTCCGGTTGTACTATTTAGTCCACGAATTTTATTGTGAATTTTTTCTGCTTCAAAATTCCAATCAATTTGCGCTTCTTCTTTCTCCAATTTTTTAGCATAAGTTACTAAACTATTGTTCTGACTGGTTTCTGGATAATTTCCTAGACTAATTTTTTTTAATGTTTTTAGTAAAATATCAGCACCCATAATTGCTAATTTGTTTTCTAATTCCTGACTTGAAATTTGTTCGTTAAGAGTAAAATTTTCTTGATAAATCATATTACCACTATCAATTCCTGTATCCATTTTAATAATAGTAATGCCGGTTTCTTTATCGCCTTCAATAATGGTACGCTGAATTGGCGCGGCACCACGCCATCTAGGTAATAGTGAAGGGTGAATATTAATACATCCCAGTTTAGTTCCTTCCAAAATTTCTTTAGGCAAGATTAAACCATAAGCCACAACTACTGCTGTGTCAGCTTTAAAATTAATGAATTCAGCTTGAGATTCTGCAGTTTTAAGGGTTTTAGGAGTAATAACTTTGAGATTATTTTTAAGTGCTAAATTATGAATTGCAGAGTTAGTAATTTTATGACCCCGACCGGCAATTTTTGGTTCTTTGGTGTAAACTGCAACAATTTCTACTTCACTATCATCAATTAATTTTTGGAGGGTAGGGCAAGAAAATTCAGGTGTGCCCATAAAAATTACTTTCATAAGAAAAAATATTTATTAAAGTTAAATAATAAAAATAACAAAACCCACTACCAAATTTTCAATGATCCAGATTATTAAAAACAAAAAATTATTTTTCTTTGGAATTGCAATAATTACTTTTTTTGCTTGGTTAGATTTATATTCCAAAGAGCAGATTTTTGCTATATTAGATGAAATTAGTGTAAAAGAAAATACTATTCATTTAGAAATTCAAGTTACTAGTTTTTTTAGTTTAGTTAAGGTTTGGAACAGAGGTGTTAGTTTCGGAATGTTAAATGATTTAGAAAATGGCAAATATTTAATTTCTATTGTTAATATTCTTATCAGCGGAGTTTTATTTGTTTGGCTTTATCGCAATAATAGTAAATATTTAATGTGGGCAATATCTCTGATAATTGGAGGCGCTATGGGAAATTTATTTGATCGTTTTAAAAATGATGCGGTAGCTGACTTTCTTGATTTTCATATTTCATCTTATCATTGGCCAGCCTTTAATTTAGCTGATAGTATCGTGTTTATCGGAGTTGCTTTATTATTGTTAGAGAATTTTTTTATAAAAAAAGATGAGAAATAAAATACTAATATTATTGTTAGGTTTAATTTTTATTTTATCGGCTTGTAGTTCAGATGATAAAGATGATCCTCTAATCGTTCCGCCAAATTTTAATGAAATGCCGGATTTAAATAAAAAAAATGATGATAAAAAAACTCCGGATAAAGATATTGATAAATTGAGAGATTTGTTGCTCAACAATGATTAATTGGTGTGTTTCTTCTTATTTTTTTTACGATATTCCTTTGGTTCTAGAAAGGCACCTTGCCAAATTCCTAATTTAGTTGTTTTAACTTCAGATTCCAATTTAATCATTTGAGGGCTTGCGGTTTTAGTATCATAAATAATCGCCATGCCATTTTTAATAATTGTTTGGTTAATATTTATTTCTTCTAAATAGCAAATTGCCAAATAGCGTTTATAAATATCTTTTTTTGGAGATTTGCAGGTAATTTTTTTGCTGTCGATTAACTTATGAAGAAACCCAGATGAGATCTCACCACAATTATATTCATAACCATTTTTATCCAGACATTTTTGAGAAAATTCAGGAGCATCAATTTCTAAGAGACGAATATTTTTAGTTTTATCAATTTTAATTGAATCGCCATCAACCGCAAAAGCAATTCCTTCAATTATTTCTAAATCAGATGTTTCTTCAATCGAAGTGATGGTTCTATTTTCAGTTATGGTGGAATTGTTGGTAACATCAACAAGCCAGCCAATAAAGGCACCAACCAATATTATCAGTGCCGATCTTAAAGAATGTTTGCGGCTGATGCGTATTTTTTTCACTATTTTTTAAGAGCGAACTAATTGGTGGTAGCTTTCAATTAAATCCAAAGTAATTTTGCTGATTTCTGGATAAAAATATTTATCATCAACTGAACCAATTCTGGTAATTTCAGCGGCACTTCCAGTTAAAAAAGCATCTTTAGCATCGGCTAGTTCTTCTGGTTTGATGCGTCTTTCAACTACTTTAATACCATTTTGTTTAGCTAATTCAATTATGGTTTGACGAGTAATTCCATTTAAAAAACGATCAGCAAGAGGAGTATGAAGTTCGCCATTTTTCATAATTAAGAATAAATTTGCTCCGGTTGCTTCAGCTAAATAACCTTCAAAATCAAGCATTAGAGCATCATTATAACCTTCTCTTTCAGCTTCGTGTTTGCTGATAGTGCAAATCATATAGAGTCCGGCTGCCTTAGATGCAACTGGGGCTGTTTCTGGAGAAGGGCGTTTATATTTGGCAAATTTTAATTTAAGTCCGGTCTTTCTCGCCTCTTCGGAATAATAAGGAGGCCATGGCCAACAGGCAATTGCGGTATGAATTTTATTATTTTGGGCAGAAATTGCCATTTTTTCGGAACCTCTCCAGGCGAAAGCACGCATATATCCGTCAATGATATTTTGCTTTTTAGAAATAGCATTTTTTGCTTCATCTAACTGGCTCACTGAATAAGGAATTTCAAAACCTAGAATTTGCGCTGATTGATGTAATCTGTCACTGTGTTCAGTGCATTTGAAGATTTTTTTATTATAAATTCGCTCTCCTTCAAACACGCAAGAAGCATAGTGAAGACCATGATTTAAAACGTGAACTTTAGCCTGTTTCCACTCTACAAATTCACCATTATACCAAATAAAACCGTCTCTTTGATCAAAAGGTATGATATCCATATTTATGTTTTGCTTTTTATTGCTTAAAATTATAAGTTGAGAAGCTCGAATTTATTCATTATATTGCTAATAGTCAATCCGCTAGTTACTCGTGATTAAGATCTCCGTTATTATAACTTCATTTAATGCTAAAAATTATTTAGATCGTTCGATCACTTCATTTTTAGAGCAGGATTATGAAAATAAAGAGCTGCTAATTATTGATGGTAAATCAAATGATGGTAGCCATGAAATTATTAAAAAATATCAAGATGCCAATCCTGAATTAATTAACTGGATAAAAGATATTGATAGTGGAATTTCTAATGCCAGAAATATTGCTATTAAATATATGACTGGTGATCTAATTGGTTTTCTTGGTGCTGACGATGTTATTCATAAAAATTTCTTAAAAGAGGCGGCTTATTATGCCAGAATTAACCCAAAATTTGATATAATGTATTTTGATGGATATGGATTATCTCCTTATGAATCAAGTTTTCGCAAAGCTTCAGATATTGTTTTTACTAAGCGCAATCTAATTAAATTTTCTCCAATTGCTTCCGGCGAATGTTTTTATTACAAAAAACATCTATTCAATAAATTTTCTTTTAACGAGAAAAACAAATACACTATGGATTATGAATTTAATATGGCTTTGATTTCCGCAAAAGAAAAATATCCATTTTTTGGAGTTGCAATTCCAGCAATTTTTAACATTAGTGACGGCACTAATATTTCTAATGCCATGAGTTTAACTCAAAGAGTTGAAACCATTGCTGTTCAATTAAAATATACTAATTGTTTGTTCGGAAAAATAAAAATAATTTTGCGCAAACCAAAATTTGTTTTGAAAAATTACAGAGCAATTTATAATTCATTAATAAAAATTTCTTAAAGATTAATGTCTTCCAAATTACCTTCTCAATTAGCTCCAATAGCGCTTTTTGTTTATAATCGGTTAAGCCATACCATCAGAACTGTTGAAGCATTAAAAGCAAATATTTTAGCTGCTGAAAGTGAATTATTTATATTTGCTGATGGTGCAAAAAATGAAGAGGGTAGAGCTAAAGTTGCTGAAGTCAGAGAATATATTAAAACAATTTCTGGTTTTAAAAAAGTTACTGTTGAAGAAAAAGAAAATAATGTCGGTTTGGCTAATTCAATAATTTCGGGTGTTACTAAAATAGTTAATCAATGTGAAAAAGTTATTGCTATAGAAGATGATTTGGTGACTTCCAAATATTTTTTACAATATATGAATGACGGGCTTAATTTTTATGAAAATGAAGAAAAAGTTATCAGTATTCACAGTTATATTTATCCGGTAAAAAGAAATTTACCTGAAACTTTTTTTATTAAAGGCGCAGATTGTTGGGGATGGGCCACTTGGAAAAGAGGATGGAATTTATTTAATCCTGATGGAAAATTTTTGTTTGAGCAATTAAAGGCAAAAAATTTAACTAAAAAATTTGATTTTGATGGTAGATATCCATACACCAAAATGTTAGAAGATCAAATTGCCGGAAAAAACAATTCTTGGGCAATCAGATGGTATGCTTCGGCATTTTTAGCAGATAAATTAACTCTATATCCAGGCAAATCTTTAGTGGTTAATATTGGATTTGATGGAAGCGGAACTCATTGTGGTTCAAGTGAAGATTCCAGAATTAATGCTTATGATCAAAAAATTACAATTAAACAAATTCCAGTAATTCAAAGTGAATTGGCTAGAAACGCAATTAAGCATTATTTTAAACCTCAGGATTTTATCTCAAAAATTCAAAGATTAAAAAAGAAATTAATAAAAAAGCTAAAAAAACAAAATAAATTTGGAGTCTAGATTTAAAATTTTAAATACCCATAATAAGTTTTAAATTTCAATTACGAATACACTAAATAAATAGTTAATAATAAAAAATATGGTAAACGGAAAATCAATTTTAATAACTGGCGGAACAGGGTCTTTTGGAAAGAAATTTACCAAAATCATATTAAAAAATTTTCCTGAAGTTGAGAGGGTAGTAATTTTTTCTCGTGATTAATTTAAGCAATTTGAAATGTCAAATTTGCCTGAATTTAAAGGTAATCCAAAACTTAGATATTTTATCGGAGATGTTAGAGATAAAGAAAGGCTTTTGCGTGCGTTTGAAGGAATTGATATTGTGATTCACGCTGCTGCTTTAAAACAAGTTCCTGCTTGTGAGTATAATCCTTTTGAAGCGGTTAAAACCAATATTATTGGTGCTCAAAATATTATTGATGCAGCAATTGATAGAAATGTAAAAAAAGTTGTAGCACTTAGTACTGACAAGGCTTGTTCCCCAATTAATCTTTATGGTGCCACTAAATTATGTTCTGATAAATTATTTATTGCTGGAAATTTCTATGTTGGAGCTAAATCAACCAAACTTTCAGTAGTAAGATATGGAAATGTGGCTGGAAGTCGTGGATCAGTTATTCCTTTTTTTGAAAAACTAATTGCTGATGGAGTAAAAGAGCTTCCAATCACCGATAATAGAATGACCAGATTTTGGTTAAAGCTTGAAGAGGCGGTAGAAATGGTTATTACTGCAATTGATACCATGGATGGTGGTGAACTTTTTGTTAGGAAAATTCCTTCAATGAAAATCACTGAATTGGCAACTGCTATGGCTCCAAATCTTCCAACTAAAGAAATTGGTATCAGGCCTGGCGAAAAAATTCATGAAATGATGATCTCCAAAGAAGATTCCAGAAATACTGTTGAGATGGATAAATATTATATAATTCTACCAGAAATGGATGAGTTAAAACAAAAAATTACTCATAAAGGAAAACCAGTTGCTGATAATTTTGAATATCATAGTGGTAATAATAATCAGTGGCTTTCTATGGACCAAATGAAAGGTTTAATCAATGAAATTGACTAAAAAATATAGTTACGGAAAGCAATATATTGATTATTGTGATATTTGGGCAGTTTTAAAAACCTTAAAATCAAATTTTTTAACTCAAGGCCCTAAGGTGTCCGAATTTGAAAAAGCAATTTGTGACTATACTGGTGCTAAATATACAGTTGCGGTTGCCAATGGAAATGCAGCTCTTCACCTTGCAATGCTTGCTCTTCATATAAAATCTGGTGATGAAGTTATTACTTCGCCAATTACCTTTCTTGCTTCAGCGAACTGCGCTTTATATGTTGGAGCTAACCCAAAATTTGCTGATATTGATCCTGAAACTGCCTGTATTTTAGCTAGTGAAATTGAAAAGAAAATTACTGAAAATACTAAGGTTTTAATACCAGTTCATTTTGCCGGGCAATCTTCTGATATGGAAAAAATCAAGCAAGTTGCTGATAAAAGTAATTTATTTGTAGTGGAAGATGCTGCTCATGCAATTGGCTCTGAATATAAAGGATCTAAAGTTGGATCTTGTAAATATTCTGATATGACTATTTTTTCTTTTCATCCAGTAAAAAGTTTAACCACAGGTGAAGGTGGAGCAATTACCACCAATAACAAAGAAATTTACGAAAAATTACTTTTACTTAGAAGCCATGGAATGACTAAAAACCCATCAATGCTTAATAAAAACGATGGCCCGTGGTATTATGAAATGCATGAATATGGTTATAATTATCGTTTAACTGATATTCAGGCTGCACTTGGTATAACTCAACTTAAAAAGTTAGATAAATTTGTTAAAAGAAGAAGAGAAATAGTTGAGTTTTATAAAAAAGAATTTGCTTGTGATCCGAGGTTCAATTTTTTGGTTGAAAGAGATTATTCCAAGGCTTGTTTTCACTTATTTCCGCTTTTAATTAATTTTGATTTAGTAAAACAATCTAAAAAAGAAATTTTTGTTAAATTACAAGAAAAAGGTCTAAATCTACAAGTTCATTATGTTCCGGTGCATTTACAGCCTTTTTATCAAAGTTTGGGATTTAAGGAAGGTGATTTTCCTAATTCTGAAAAATATTATAAACAAACTTTGTCTTTGCCACTTTATTTTGGCTTAAAAGATTGTGATTTAAAACATATAGTTTCAGTTGTAAAAGATAATATTAAATAATGATAATCAGTTTAGCAAAAGAATCGGATGTTATTGATTTATTTGAGCTTGCCAATGATTTTGTTGTTAGACAAAATTCTTTTAATGAGGAAAAAATCGAACTTGAGAATCATAAGAAATGGTTTCTAGGTAAGT
>CAMDAI010000036.1 GCA_945888585.1 Rickettsia typhi
AAGGGTAATTTTTCTATTAGCATAGCCAATAATGCGCCAACACTTAACATTGATTTTGATATTGATAATTTAAAGTATCAAACTGCTATAAATCAAGAAGGATTAAGTCTTAATAAAGAAAAAGAGCAAGATAAAAGAAATGATAAAAAGGAAGAAATTTTAAATCAGATCTCAACTAAAAAATGGGATTTTGGAAAACAATTTTTTGATTTACCATCAATTGAAGATTTCAAGGGAGCGATTAATTTAAATATAAAGCATTTAGAAGTTGATGATTTTGAATTCAAGAATGCTAAAATTTATAGTAAAATTGATAGCGGATCTCTATCAATTGATGATGCAGCTATGGAAGTTTATGGAGGTATTTTTAAATATAACGGATCAGTTCTTATAAAATATAATAAAAGTATTAATGGCAGCTTTGAAATTAAAGGTGCTAATACTGCTAAACTTTTGGATGATATTTTAAATATTAATAATGTTTCCGGATTAACCAGTATGGCTGGAACAATTACCTCTACTGCCAGCACCAAAACGGAATTTTTTGAAAATTTAACTACTAAAATTAAATTTATCGGAGGAAATATAACCGTGGATAATTTTGGTATTGATGATTTGGTAAGAAAAATGCTGGATCCAATGCGTAATTTAAGAGAATTAAATAAGCCGGAAGAAATTCTTTCCAATCCCCAATATAAGAGTTTTTTCAAAGAAGTGAACGGAGCTTTAGAAATTGTTCGTGATAATCGTTCTAATAAATTAAGAATAGAAACATCTTCAATGGGAATAAACAGCGTAACTACCGGATCAATCAATTTTGCTGATAGTTATTATAATGGATTATCTAATTTTGTCTTTATAACCGGCAGTAAACAAAAACAAACCCCACTCACCATAGCAATTGGTGTTAAAGGTAAGTTTGGTGAATTAAAAACTAATGCCAATGTCGATCAGGTAAATCAATATTTAAGAAACTAGAAATGCGCAAAAAAATTTCTGATATTAAAAATCAAAAAGGCCTAGAACCTTTGGTTTGTTTAACTGCCTATAGTTATCCTATGGCTCAGCTATTAGATGAGTTTTGTGATATTTTATTGGTTGGTGATTCAGTGGGAATGACAATTTATGGCGCTAAAAATACCTTATCTGTTTCACTTGAAACCATGGTAAATCATGGTAGGGCCGTTGTAAAAGGCAGCAAGCAAGCTTTAATAGTAGTTGATATGCCTTTTGGTTCTTATGAAAATTCCAAAGAGCAAGCTTTAGAAAATGCTATGAAAATTCTTCAGGAAACAAATTGTGACGCAGTTAAATTAGAAACCGCTTCTAACATGGCTGACACAGTTAGTTTTTTAGTTGAAAATAACATTAATGTTATGGGTCATGTTGGTTTAATGCCGCAGCATGTTAATGAATATGGTGGATATAAATATCAGGGTCGTGATGAAAAATCTGCTGAAATAATTTTAAATGATGCAATTAAAATTGCTGAAGCTGGTGCTTTTGCAATAGTTATTGAAGGTGTTACAGAGAAATTAGCGAGTATAATTTCTAAAAAGTTATCAATTCCAACTATTGGTATTGGAGCTTCTGTTGATTGCGATGGACAAATTCTGGTAATAGATGATTTGCTTGGTCTTAATCAAGATTTTAAACCAAAATTTGTTAAACAATATATCAATTTGGCTGAACAAATAAAATCTTCAGTAAAACAATATCAAGGGGAAGTAAAAACAAGAAAATTTCCTGCTAAAGAGCACTGTTTATAATTTTATTATCGGATTATTGTGCTACTTTAGCTACCATGGCATTGTTTAAATTTTTTACCACTTCCACAAGGACAGATCTCATTTCTGCCAACATTTCCCCAGCTTTCAGGATTAGTAGGGTCACGATCTTCCGGATTAAAATTGCTTTTGATTGTAGCTTTAGAAGATTTTTCCACATTAGTATTTATTCCTGCCAAAGCCGGATCATTTCTGCTTTCAAACATTTTTTGTTTTGGCGCTAATTGTTTAAGCAGATCAATTTTTGCCTCAGTTTCTGGATCACTTTTTAAGTGAGTATGAGCGATTCTGCTAACTACTTTTTCTTCCAAAGCATACATCATATTTTCAAATAAATTGAAAGCATCACGCTTATATTCAATTAAAGGATCTTTTTGTGCATAAGCTCTAAGATTGATACCATGTCTTAGTTTATCTAGTGATAACAAATGATCTTTCCATTCAGAATCAAGTGTCATTAAGAAAATTTGTTTTTGTAAATGAGTATGAATTTCGCCATGTTCATTTCTTTTATGTTCCAAAATTTCTTCAGTTTTAGATTTAACTAATTCACTGATTTCTTTTTCAGTAATGCCATCTTTTGTAGCAATGGTTTTTAAATCCATTTTTAATGAATAAATTCTTTGCAGTTCTTTTTCAATGCCATCAATATCCCATTGCTCCGGATAGGAATTATCGGGAATATGTTTTAAAACAATTTCTTCTGAAATATCTTCATTAATTTCTTTAATTTGATTAGAAATATCCTCAGCTTTGATTAAATTAATCCTTTTTTCAAAAATGACTTTTCTTTGTTGATTGACAACATCATCATATTTAAGGAGATTTTTTCTGATTTCATAGTTACGAGATTCAACTTTTTGTTGAGCTCTGGCTAAAGTATTGGTTATCCATGGGTGAACTATTGCCTCATCATCTTTTAAGCCAAATCGGGAGAGCATAGCTTGCAATTTTTCTGAACCAAAAATACGCATTAAATCATCTTCTAAAGATAAGAAGAATTTTGATTTTCCGGGATCTCCTTGTCTTCCAGATCTGCCCCTTAATTGATTATCAATTCTGCGGCTTTCATGGCGTTCCGTTCCTAAAACATAAAGACCACCGGCATCAATTACGATTTTTTTATTGGCGGCAATTTTTGCTTTAATCTCAGCAATTTTTTTAGCTAATAAATTTTCATCAGAAATTTCATTTCTTACTTCTTGGATTAGCATTTCTGGATTTCCGCCAAGCATAATATCAGTACCTCTTCCAGCCATATTAGTGGCAATGGTAATAGCTCCTGGAGTTCCAGCTTGGGCAATAATGTGAGCCTCGGTTTCGTGATATTTAGCGTTTAAAATATTGTGAGGTAATTTATGTTTAGTTAGAATTTTTGCTAAAATTTCTGATTTTTCGATACTAACTGTGCCAACTAAAATTGGTTGTTTGCGCTTGTGACAATCCTCAATAACTTTAACAATTGCATCATATTTCCCTTTTTCATTTTTATAAATCTCATCATCTTCATCAACTCTTGAAATTGGCATATTAGTTGGAATTTCTACTACTTTTAAGCCATAGATTTCTTCAAATTCAACTGCTTCAGTTGAGGCAGTTCCTGTCATTCCAGAAAGTTTTTTGTAAAGTCTGAAATAGTTTTGGAAAGTAATGGAAGCAAGAGTTTGGTTTTCATTTCTGATTTTAACTCCTTCTTTAGCTTCTAAGGCTTGGTGAAGCCCATCACTGAATCTTCGACCTTCTTGCATTCTTCCGGTAAATTCATCAATGATAATAATGGAGTTATTTTTAACGATATAATCAGTTTCACTTTTGAAAATTTTATGAGCTTTAAGTGCCTGATTAATATGATGAACAACATTCATATACTCAACATCATAAATGCTTGATCCGGAAGCAATAACACCGCTTTTAACTAATAATTTTTCTACAGTATCAGTGCCTTCTTCAGTTAGAAAAACGCTGCGTTCTTTTTCTTCTAATTGAAAATCAGTTTCTTTTAGATGAGGAATTAATCTATTAATTTCTTCATAAAGTACAGAATTATCATTGGTTGGACCGGATATAATTAGTGGAGTTCTGGCTTCATCAATCAAAATTGAATCCACCTCGTCAATAATAGCAAAATGATGACCTCTTTGCACCATTTCTTCCTCAGAAAATCTCATGTTATCTCGTAAATAATCAAAGCCTAATTCATTATTAGTGGCATAAGTTATATGACAATTATAAGCAGCTTTACGTTCTTCATCTTCCAAATCATTAGTAATGCATCCAACAGTTAAGCCCAGAAACTCATGAATTTTTCCCATCCAATTAGAATCGCGTTTTGCCAGATAATTATTGGTAGTTACTATATGAACACCTTTTCCTTCCAAGGCATTTAAGTAAGAGGCTAAAGTGGAAACTAAAGTTTTTCCTTCACCAGTTTTCATTTCAGAAATCTTACCTTGATGTAAAATCATTCCACCCATTAATTGTACATCAAAATGGCGCATATTAAGCACTCTCTTACCAGCTTCTCTTACTACTGCAAAAGCTTCTGGTAAAATATCATCAAGGGTTTTTCCGTTTTGTAATTTAGTTTTAAATTCTTCAGTTTTATCTTTTAACTGATTATCAGAAAGTGCTGTAATTGAAGCTTCTATGGCATTAATTTTATTAACAGAATCACTAAGAGATTTAATAATTCTCTCATTTACCGAACCAAAAATTTTCTTTAGAATAAAGCCGAGCATTTTATTTAATTTTTTAAATGAAGTATTGATTATAGGGAGGCTATAATTTAGAATAATTGTTTAATAAAAAACAGCAAAATATATTGCTGATAGTTAAGTTATTAGTAGTTATAAATAAATTTCCCCAGATCATGTCTTCATTTGCAGCTATTTGTTATTTGGTTTCATCAGTTCTTTTTATTTTTTCAATCTACGGATTATCTTCACCAAAAACTGCTAGGATGGGAAATAAATGTGGCGTTATCGGTATGATAATTGCCATTTTTACTACTTTGTTTTTTTTACCGGCAATAACCAACGTCCTTTTAATTCTTTTAGCAATTGCTATCGGTGGAGCAATTGGTGTTCAAATTGCGCTTAGAGTTAAAATGACTGATATGCCTCAATTAGTTGCTGGTTTTCACTCATTAGTTGGTTTAGCTGCAGTATTGATCGCCGTTTCAGCTCTATGGATTCCTGAAAGTTTTAATATTGTTGAAGATGGTAGGATTCATACTTCTAGTCTGGTTGAAATGGGTTTAGGGGTTATTATTGGTGCTATAACTTTTTCTGGCTCAATCATTGCCTTTCTCAAGTTAAATGGCAATATGACTGGCTCACCATTAAAAATTAAAAATCAAAAAAAATTCGGTTTAATTCTCTCTATTTCCATTTTGTTATTATTTCTAATTTTTATTGTAAGTGGTTCTAAAATCATTTTTGTACTAATGACATTATTTGCTTTTGCCATTGGATTATTTCTCATTATGCCAATTGGTGGTGCAGATATGCCGGTAGTTGTTTCTATGCTCAATTCTTATTCAGGTTGGGCTGCCAGCGGCATTGGTTTTACCTTAGGTAACGGATTATTGATTATTACCGGCGCTTTAGTTGGTGCTAGTGGCGCTATTTTAAGCTATATCATGTGTAAAGCGATGAATCGTTCAATTTTCAATGTTATTTTTGGCGGTTTCAAAGTTACTGCTGATGTTGAAAAATCTGATGTTGCAACTGAAGAGCGTCCAACCAAGCAAGGCAGTCCAGAAGATATAGCTTTTTTAATGAAAAATTCTTCATCAGTAATTATTGTCCCGGGCTATGGTATGGCAGTTGCTGGTGCACAGCATGCGGTTTGTGAAATGGCTCATATTTTAGAAAAACAAGGTGTAAAAGTTAGATATGCAATCCACCCAGTTGCCGGAAGAATGCCTGGTCATATGAACGTTCTTCTTGCTGAAGCCGGTGTTGATTATGAAAAAGTTTTTGAGTTAGAAGAAATTAATAATGATTTTAAATCAACGGATGTAGTTTATGTAATCGGAGCTAATGACATTACTAATCCAGCTGCCAAGACTGATACGACCAGTCCTATTTTTGGCATGCCAATTTTAGATGTCGCTTCTGCAGCAACGGTAGTATTTGTTAAAAGAGGTATGGCTACAGGATATGCTGGCGTACAAAATGAATTATTCTTCAGAGATAACACCATGATGGTTTTTGGTGATGCTAAAAAAGTCACAGAATCTATTGTAAAAGAACTAAATTAATTTTAATTCCTTAAAAAATATGAAAGTAAATGCAAACTCGCTGAAAATTGGTAATGTAATTGAATTCCAAAATAAGCTTTGGATTATTACTAAAAGAGAACATGTAAAACCAGGTAAGGGTGGCGCTTATATCCAAGCTGAAATGAAAGACATTGTAACTGGAACTAAAACTAATACCCGTTTTATTTCTTCTGAAGATGTTGAAAAAGCCCATCTAGAACGTAAAGATTTCCAATATCAATATACCGATCAGGATGAAATTGTTGTTATGGATATGGAAACATTCGAGTCATTTAATTTTTCTAAAGAGTTATTAGGAGAATCCTTACCATTTTTGCAGGATGAAATGAAAGTTAATGTTGAGTATTGCAATGATAAACCAATTCACATTTCATTACCAGAAACTGTAATTTTAGAAGTTGTTTTGGCTGATGCAATTGTAAAAAATCAAACCGCATCTTCATCATATAAACCTGCAGAACTAGAAAATGGTGTAAGAACTTTAGTTCCTCCATTTATTGCTACTGGTGATAAAATTGTAGTTAAAACCGAAGACGGTTCCTATGTTGAAAGAGCTAAATCTTGAATTCAACATCTAGAATTATTAGATAATAAAAACTTAACTCCCACTTTTTGTCATTTTGAATTTAACTTTAATCCATATAAGTTATTGGATGGATTAAAGAGCAAGTGGAAAAACTTTAAAATATCATCATATCCAAAAAATGTCTGAAAAAAGAGATTATTACCAAGTATTAGGTGTAAATAAATCATCTTCTGCTGATGAAATAAAAAAATCCTATCGTAAATTAGCGATGCAATATCATCCAGATCGTAATCCTGGTAATAAAGAAGCAGAAGCAAAATTCAAAGAAGCAACTGAGGCTTATGAAATTTTAAAAGATGACCAAAAAAAAGCAGCTTATGATCAATATGGTCATTCAGCTTTTAATCAAGGTGGTGGTAATGGGGGTGGATTTTCTGGTGCTGGTGGATTTAATGATTTTAGCGATATTTTTAGTAATTTTAGCGATATTTTTGGTGATTTTGGTGGATCCAAAGGTAAAAAAAGAAGCTCTGCAGTTAGGGGTTCCGATATTAGATATAATCTAGAAATTTCATTAGAAGAAGCATTTTTAGGATTTACCAAGCAAATTAGTTTCCAAGTTCCAAGTTCGTGTCAAGCCTGCTTGGGAACCGGAGCTGAAGGTGGAAGTAAAGCTAGCGAATGCGGTACTTGTCATGGCGCTGGTAAGGTTAGGGTTCAGCAAGGTTTTTTTATAGTTGAAAGAACATGTGGAACTTGTTCTGGTACGGGACAAATTATAAAAAATCCTTGCAAAATCTGTCACGGTGAAGGAAGAGTTAATAAAAGCAAAACTTTGGCAGTTAAAATTCCGTCTGGTGTTGAGGATGGTAATCGTATTCGATTATCTGGGGAAGGTGAAGCTGGAATGCGTGGAGGTCAGGCTGGTGATCTTTATGTATTTATTTCTATTAAAAAGCACCAATTCTTTGATCGTGAAAATAATGATATTCATGCCGAAATCCCAATTAAAATGACAACAGCAGCTTTGGGAGGATCAATTGAAATTCCGACCATTGATGGTACCAGAGCTAAACTAACTATCCCAGAAGGTACTCAAACTGGAGATCAATTCCGTCTCAAATCTAAAGGAATGAGTGTTATTAACTCAAATAATAAAAAAGGTGATATGTATGTTAAAGTTTTTATTGAGACACCAATAAATTTAACATCAAAAGAAAAAGCTTTATTAGAAGAATTAGATAAATCAATTAGCGATACTTCTAATCCAAGATCAGAAGGTTTTTTTAAAAAGGTAACAGACTTTTTTAAATAAAAGGCATAATATGATCTGCCTACACTTTCCCGGACATTTAAATTCATACATTTAACAACAAACAATCAAAACAATGTTGGGCAATCAAAAGAACAATTATTCTTTAGAATTTAAGATATCATCAGCCCAGTTAGCAATTGATTCAGATCAGTCAGTTGCTCAAAATGCTAGAGACTTGGGTCTTAGAACCTATCCCTAAATAACATTTGATATTTACCAAATAAACGCATAATTTTGTTGTTCATTTTTATCAACAAAACAACAAATTATGTCTAACTTTTTTCATGTATCTGATGAGTTCTGGAATGCAGTTTCTCCTTTATTGGTAAAGAAAGAGCGTAATCCAAAGAAAAAATATAAACGACAAAATGGTGGAGGTAGAAAACCATTAAATTATCGTCCTGTTTTAGAGGGCATCATTTATGTTTTAAAAACTGGTTGCCAATGGAAAGCTCTACCAAAAGAATTTGGATCATCAAGTGCTGTGCATCGTTATTTTAGATATTGGGAAAGCTCAGGAACTTTTCATAAAATGTGGGAAACTGGACTTGCGGTTTATGATGACATGAGAGGAATTGCTTGGAAATGGCAAGTATTAGATGGGAGCCATACCAAAGCTCCGATTGCCAATGAGACAGTTGGAAAAAGCCCTGTTGATAGGGGGAAAAAATGGAACAAAAAGACATTTATTGGTAGACGAAAGTGGCATCCCGTTATCGCTATTGATAACCGCAGGAAATAAGCATGATGTGACACAGATGTATAATCTGATTGATATTAGAAAGTTAGGCTATAAAAAAAGGGGGGGGATTAATACTCCTTGATAAGGGTTATAAAAGTAAAGCATTACATAAAAAAATCGGACAAGATTTTGATATTGAAATTGTTATGGCAAGTAAAGGCAAGAGATGGGTTGTTGAGGTATGCCATTCTTGGTTAACAACTTTAGAAAATTAAAAGTTAGATATGAAAAAACAACCTCAAGCTTTCTTGGACTACATTGCCTTGCAGCAAGCTTGATTGTGTTTAGGAGGGTTATTGTTATTTAGGGATAGGTTCTAAGCATAATAAGCCAATATCACCTAATTTGTTACAAAGGAAATTTGATGTTACCCAGCCTGATAAATATTGGGTGGGAGATATTACCTACATCCCAACTAAGGAAGGATGGCTTTATTTAGCAACAGTAATTGATCTTTATTCAAGGCAAGTTATTGGCTGGTCTATGGCTAATAATATGAAGGCTAAACTTGTTAATGATGCTT
>CAMDAI010000037.1 GCA_945888585.1 Rickettsia typhi
TTCCACCATACAGTCCTGACTTCAATCCAATTGAGCAGAAATGGGGACATGTGAAAAATGCTGTTAAAAAGATCAGAAATGAATTCCAAGATTTTAACGAATGTTTAGAGAATGTTTTAGTAGGAGTATAGATTCTTAGTTTGGTATAGCATCCTGCCTTTTTTGGAAATTTGTCCAAAAACCTTTTCCATTCATCATTCGATTTGCCAAAAGAGGTAACTTCAATTCTTGGAGCTTCTTTTGTAAGATAATCAGATTTGTCACGTAGATAATGGGCGGTATTCATATGTAATTAAATTTAGAAACTGGCGGTGAGGCTACCCTTTTGAAAACTCATCTACGTTTTTTGCATCCCAATACTGACAAGGTTTTAGAGGCTGTTTCAGATGTACTAAAAAGTTCAAAGTGAAAATCTTGGGTGGGTGAAGGTTCTATTTTACGAACCTTAATATCGAATATTAAATTCTTCTACTAATTGAATAACGGCGTTTTTATAATCCATTTTTTCAATTTTCATTAAGAAGGTGATGATGTCTCCATGCTCCTGACAACCAAAACAATGATAAAATCCTTTTTGATCATTAACGGTAAAAGATGGAGTTTTTTCATTATGAAATGGGCATAGTCCAACAAATTCTTTGCCACGCAATTTCAGATTCACTTTCTTTTCCACGACTTTTGAAATTAAAATATTGGATCTCAATTTATCGGGAAGATCTTTTTTGTGTTCTACTGTTTTTATGAAGGCAAGCGTGACAATGATATATTTCAAAACTAATAAGCTTTCTTCTTTATTCAAAATCGGATTATCGTGAGCTAAGCTGTGATTATTTCGAATGTCGTTAAAGGCATCTAAAATTGAAATTGCAGATTTTAAAATTCTGTTTGTTATTTCTGACTCAATTTCTTTTTTATTATTTAAGTGTTTTACATATTCGCCTACTAAACTTTGCAAGTTTTTATTCTCAGTGCTTATTCCTCTTTTACGACAAACACTTCTAAGATATTTTGTAGCATATGTATGAAGCCTATCAAGACCCGTCTCTGGCCTATTCTTATCAATTGATTCTTTAATTGATTCTGTTAATACAGCAAAATCTTGTTCTGAATTAAGATCAATTTCCGAAGAAGTCTCTTGCAATAAGCGATCTGCTGCTTGCTTACATTTTTCAAATAAGGCTTTGTCTAGATTATTGTTTATTTCAAGTGTGTAATCTAACAAATCTTTTGTTAACCTACCTACAACAGAATTAGGTTCTAATTGCCAAAATGTCCTTAATCGATTTGCTTTAGAGTCGCCATTCACCTCATATTTGGGATCATAAATGTTCTTGCCAACGCTTTCTAAAATAAATTCTTTAAATGTTCTATTTGAGAAACTCATCATAAATCCTGAGGACATATCGTAAATTTTTTCTAACTTTTCTTTTTCTCGGAAGCTTAGATCTGACATTTTTTTAAATTAATTATCTGAATAATTGTATATATTCCTCAAAAACAAAAACTCTGTTACGCTTAAGCCCAGTTATTTCAATTAGAATTTTAAGTTTAACAAAGTCCTCAATCAGGCGTAATGCAGTAGAAAGACTAATTTGCAAAACCTTCGCTGCATCATTAGCATCAATGCTAGGGTTACTATAAAGATGTTGCAAAAACTCTCTCGCCAATGCCTGTTTTTTCCCAAGTTTAATTATTTTATGTTCAACTTTATTTCTCAAAGCAATGATATTTTTGAAAGTTTGAATTGAATTTTCGGAAGTGCTGCGCACGCCTTCTAAAAAGAATTTCAGCCACTGCGTTAAATCATCATGAGTTCTAACTCTAGTCAAATTGTCGTAATATAAAGATTTATTTTTTTCCAAAAAGTCAGAAAGATAAAGAGTGGGTTTATGCAACAATTGATTGGTTACTAAATATAAGGTGATCATCAAGCGTCCAATCCTACCGTTACCATCTAAAAATGGGTGAATAGTTTCAAACTGATAATGGGCAATTCCAATTTTGATTAATTGCGGAATTGCTATATTTTCATTATGAAGAAATTTTTCTAAGTCCGCCATCAAATTTTCTACTGAATCTTGATGTGGCGGAATAAAGATAGCATCTCTTAAGCTTGCCCCGCCAATCCAATTTTGACTTTTACGAAATTCTCCAGGAATTTTGTACGCACCACGAGTGCCTTGTAAAAGTGTTTTATGAGCTTGTTTTAATAAACGATTGCTTAAAGGAAGTTTATCCAAAGCCTTGATAGCATGGTTCATAGCCTCTACATAATTTTTCACTTCTTGCCAATCATCTTTTTTTTCTGGTTCGATATATTCGGCTTTCTGAACGGCGTCATCAATATTGGTTTGCGTTCCTTCAATTCGACTACTTTTGGTACCTTCCTTCAAAATATGCATTTTGATAAAAAAATCGACATCAGGTATTAGTTGAGAAAAAGCGTTTAATTCTCCTAATTTAATGTCGGCTTGACTTAGCAATAGTTGCAATTCAGCATTATCTAGTAACCATTCTTGATTAACCAAAGTTGGCTCGAAGCTTTTATACTGATAGCGCTGGACTGGTTTTCCAGCTTTGAAATTACTGATATTCATTGTCTTTATTTAAAGATTTTTCTACAATTATATAATATTAATACTTGCATTTCAAGTGTTTTGTGCTATTATGTTATTTAACTACTTGTAGTTCGAATTTCTTAATAACAACAATGAATATATGGATCAAAATAGCGTGGCGAAGGGATATCTTAAATTTTTTGACCTTCAGTTGAAGAAGGAAGGATGAATGCAGAGAAGGCGGGAAGTGCAATGATTGCTTTGAGTAAAATGTTTCAAAAATATCAAAAGTCTCATAATAGGAATGATATTGAATTGAAGTTAGGCGATGTAAGAAAAAATTGTACTGAAACTATCTATTTTTTTGAACACATAGCTCCTGCGGTTCAAACGATGGTAGAACCAATATCTATATATGTTGTGGCAAAAGCTATAGGAGTTACAGAGTTTACCAAAGAATTTTTTGGTACATTAGGAAAGTGCACAGGTCTTGCAATTTTTTCTAAAGAAAAACCAGAAGTGGTTAAAGAGCTAATTCAGGATGAAAAAAACTGCATTAAAATATCTGCTGTTAAAAGTGTCAAAACTAACTTTGAAACTATTCAAATAAAAATTAAAGATATCAGTAAGCTGGTATTTTTAAAGAATGTATCCAAGAATTCTATTAAAAATAATGTGATTGCGACGGAGTGAATTGTACAAAAATATGAAAAAATTATCAATTAATTTACAACAAGAATATAAAACATTTGAAGTCGGTTTCCAATACGAATTTGAGGCAGCGGACAATCTTATTGTAATTTCTGGTATTAATGGAAGCGGGAAATCTCAGCTTGGAGAAATTATACGCGAGGTTAACAACGTGCAAATTGACGGAAAGCCAGTTTCAAATATAGTTTACGAAGGCATTAATGAAAGCATTGCTAATTGCTACCAATATAGGCGAATTATTATTTAATTATAATTTATCTGTACCTTTTTTTTGGGGATTTCGTCCGCAAAATCAGACATCAATATATGAAAAAATTAAACAGCTCATAGAAAAAGTCGATCATAATATTGTGATTGATAAAAATACATATCAAGTGTGCGAGGCAATAATAGGAAAAACTGGCAAAACTTGGAATGAATTAAAAGACATCTCTGATACAGAAATAGATTACTACTTAAATACTTTGAATCTTCATAATTTAAGATCTCCTTTTTATAACACCATATCCAGCATTTTTAATAATTATGCCGTTGGTTTAGATAAAATTCTTTACGAAAATTATAAGAAAGACACTAATATTGATAAAAATTCTTTAATTGAAAAATATCAAAAAGAGTTTGGATTTAGCCAAATGAAGCCATGGCATTTTTTAAATGAAGTTTTGTCTAGTTTTAATCTTGATTATGAATTTATCGAGCCTGAAGTGATATATAGAACTTCACAGATAAATCCTGTTCAAATCAAAAATAAAATCACTGGTTTTATTTCAAACAACGATTTTAGCTTCTTATCATCTGGCGAAAAAACGATATTGTCATTACTGTTCGCATTAATAAATACAAAGGGCATCAAGCCACAAATTATCATCTTAGATGAATATGAGGCTACGCTCAATGCATCTTTAGTTGGTACATTTTATGATATAATAAAAAAATATTTTATAGACAAAGATATACTAGTTATAATTATTACTCACTCTGTAGCAACCATTTCAATGGCGCCGAAATATGCCGATTTCTATGAGGTTTTCAAGTCAAATAACAATCCCAGAATTGCAAAAGTAGAAAAAGATAGATATAGCGATATTAAATTGGCATTAGAAGAATATTATTTAAAAGAATCTCTTTTAAAGGAAGAGATAATGAAGTTGGAAAATCAAATTAATCAATCTTCAAAAGATATTATTTTGTTTGTTGAGGGCGAAACAGATAAAATAATTTTGGAGAATGCTTGGGAAAAGCTATATCCTAATGAAGAAATGAACTTTGGAATACAAAATTCTTATGGTGCTGGATTTATTAATAAAAAACTAAGAAGTAATGAATTATTTCAACGAAACCCAAGTTATACATTTATAGGTATGTTTGATTTCGATGAAGAAGGATATAATCAGTGGAATGGTTTAAAAGATGGATGGGTACAATTTGAAAGTACATTATGCAAAAAACACAATACCCATAAAGGATTTACCTTTTTATTACCAGTTCCCGATTTACGAAAATCGGACGCAAGTGAAGAATTAAAAAATAAAAGCTATATGCCAATCGAATTTCTTTTCAAAGACGATAAAATTCAAGATATCTGTATTAAGGAAAAAAGCCGTGGCTGTATAACCCTTCTTTATATTAAAGACGAAGGGAAAATGGAATTTGCTAAGAGTACACAGAGTTTTACAGCCGAGGATTTTGAAAATTTCAGAGCAATATTTGAATTAATTAACAAAATTATATCTGAATCGCCTAAACTGTAAATTTAGAAACTGGCGGAAGGAAAGGGATTTGAACCCTTGATACAGTTTGACCCGTATACACACTTTCCAGGCGTGCGCTTTCGACCACTCAGCCATCCTTCCGTAATTTTTCTGGATTGCGATTATGAAAATGAAATCCAGAAAATTTTTAAAAACTAACTTTTCTTTCCTTCAATTTTTTTGCCGATATACCATTGTTGAGCAATTGAAAGTATATTACTCCAAGTCCAATAAATCAATAACCCCGCTGGAAAAGAAGCAAAGACAAAAATTAAGAAATAAGGCAACATTTTCATTACCTTAGCTTGAGTTGGATCAGTGGCTTGTGGGCTAACTTTTTGTTGTAAAATCATGGTTAATCCCATCAAGATTGGCCAAACTCCAATCATCAGGAAACTAGGAATTTCAAATGGCAATAAGCCAAACAAATTGAAAATTGAAGTTGGATCTGGCGCTGATAAATCTTTGATCCAGCCATAAAATGGCGCATGACGCATATCAATGGTTACATATAAAACCTTATATAAAGAAAAGAACACTGGAATTTGAACCAGCATTGGTAGGCATCCTGAGGCCGGATTAATTTTTTCTTTCTTGTAAAGCTCCATAATTTCTTTATTCATTTTCATCTTGTCGCCTTCACATTCTTTGCGAATCTTTTCAATTTTAGGTTGCAAAGTTTTCATTTTGCCAAACATTGAAAAGGATTTATTAGCCATCGGATACATCAATAATTTAACCAACACAGTCATGGCTAAGATTGCAAGCCCATAATTTCCAATAATTTCATGAAAGAATTTTAAGATGAAAAAGAATGGTTTGGTTAAAAAATAATACCAGCCAAAATCAACAGCACGGTCAAACAAAGCAATGTCATATTCTTTGGAATATTGGTCTAGAAGTGTAACTTTCTTGGCTCCAGCAAAAAATAAATGATCAAATTTTAAGATTTGATTACTCGCAACTTTAAATTCTGCTCCAACAAATTCAGTGTTATAGCTGTTTTGCCCACCATTTGACGCATAAGTAAAATTGCTGTCAAAAGATAGGTTTTTATCAGGAATAATAGAGGTAATCCAATATTTATCGGTAATTCCCAGCCAGCCTTTCTGGGCAGAAAATTTTTGATTATTTTCCTTAATTAATTTTTTATAATTAAATTCTTTTAAAACGCCATCAAACACGCCAATTAGGCCTTCATGCAATATATAATTTGAGCTGTACGCACCATGTAAAAAACGATTAACTCTTCCATAAGGTGCCAAATTAATTTCTTTTCCGGAATTATTTTTGACACTTTGAGAAACTGCAAACATGTAATGCTCATCTAATTTAATCTCAATTGAAAACAAAATATTTTGTTTATTTTCCCAAGATAGAGTAACTGAGTTTTTCGGAGTTAAAATATTATTGCTTGCTTGCCAGATTGTGTCTGGTTTTGGCAGGTCAATTTCACTATCAGAGCTAATCCAGCCAAAATCAGCAAAATAACGATCTTTACTTTCAGAAGGTGATAGAAGTGCTACTTCTGGGCTTTTATCATCAATGGTTTGGTGATATTTTACTAAAGTTAAATCATCAAATTTAGCACCTTTCAAATTGATTGATCCATGCATTTCATCACTGGTAATCGATATTCTTTGGCTTTCCGATTTTTTAATAACATCTGATCTATCAGCTAAAATCACCGCAGTTTTAGGAGCTTCGATAGCATCTAAATCTGCTGATTTTACAATTGATGAATCTTTATCATTATCTATTTTGATGGTGTTGGTAGCGGTTTCTGTTTTAGTAACTTTTGCTATTTTGACCATTTCTGCTTTTTCTGCCGCTATTTTTTCAGCTTTGGGTTTTTGATAAAACCAAGTCCAGCTAATTAAAATGGTGGCTGAAAGCATGAAAGCCAATAAAAGATTGCCTTGATTGTTTTGCATGATAGCTATTTTTTAGATTTAGTTTTTAATTTTTTTGAAGAATTAGAAGATTTTGTGGAAGATTTTTTATAACCAATTAAGGCTTCTTCAAAAGCTTCTTTCACGCTTGATACAGTTTTAATTTTTAAATTATCCAATACTTCTTTTGGTAATTCTTCCAGATCCTTTTTATTTTCTGCTGGAATTATAACGGTTTTAATATTGCCACGTAAAGCTGCTAACATTTTTTCTTTTAAGCCACCAATGCCAATAGTTCTACCGGTTAAAGTAATTTCTCCAGTAACTGCTATTGAATAATCAACTGGCATTTTGGTAATACAGGAAGCTAAGGACAAACATAAAGCGATACCAGCTGAAGGTCCGTCTTTCGGAGTTGCTCCTTCAGGAACATGGATATGAAAATCAAATTTTTTAAATTCTTCATCTTTAATTTTTAAATCACTCGCAATAGATTTAACGTAGCTAAGTGCTGCTTGAGCCGATTCTTTCATGACATCACCCAATTTACCGGTGATTTGAATTTTACCAGTTCCTGGAAATTTAATAGTTTCAATATCCAATAAATCTCCGCCAAAATCGGTATAAGCCAAGCCAGTAGAAACGCCAATACGGTTAGCGGTGGTGGCAATGCCATAATGATATTTTTCTACACCAGCATAATCATGAAGATTTTTTTCATCAATTGACACTGAAGTTAATTTTTTAGAAATAATTTTTCTGGCAGTTTTTCTGGCCAAATTAGCAATTTCACGATTTAAATTTCTAACTCCAGCTTCATAAGTATATTTTCTAATTAATTCTAAAAGGGCTTTATCGGAAACTTTAAATTCTTTTTCAGACAAGCCATTTTCTTTTTTCTGGCTAGGAATCAAGTGCTTTTTGGCAATTTGTAATTTTTCATTTTCAGTGTAACCCGCAAGTCTGATGATTTCCATGCGATCACGTAAAGGAATTGGAATTCCAGCAAGACTATTAGCAGTTGCTACAAACATCACTTTTGATAAGTCATAATCTACTTCTAAATAGTGATCATTGAAATTATGATTTTGTTCAGGATCAAGAACTTCTAACATAGCTGAAGCAGGATCGCCTCTGAAATCAGAAGACATTTTATCAACTTCATCTAAAAGAATCAGCGGATTAATCACTTTTGCTTTTTTCATTGATTGAATAATTTTGCCAGGAAGAGAGCCAATATAAGTGCGGCGATGACCTCTAATTTCTGACTCATCTTTAACTCCGCCCAGAGAAACTTTAACATATTTACGGTTCAAGGAATCGGCAATTGATTTAGCCAGCGAAGTTTTTCCAACTCCGGGAGCCCCAACCAGGCACAAAATTGGACCTTTTGATTCTTTAGTTTTGATTTGAACGGCAATAAATTCTAAAATCCGATCTTTAATTTTTTCCAAAGCATAATGATTTTCATCCAATATTTTTTTAGCTTTATCTAAATTATTATTGTTGATGGTTTTTTGACTCCAAGGTAGGCTGATAATCCATTCCAGATAATTTCTAATCACACCAGCTTCTGAAGAAAAAGGATTAGTTTTTTCTAATTTAGCTAATTCGCCTTCGCATTTTTCAGCGATTTCTTTTGAAAATTTTAATTTTTTAATTTTCTTTTTGAGTTCTCTAATTTCTTTGTCTTCATCTTGCCCTAACTCTTTTTTGATATATTTTAATTGTTCATTCAAATAGAGCTCTTTTTGAGTTTTGGCAATTTTTTCCTGAACGCTACGATTAATGTTAACCTCAGTTTGAAGAACGCTGATCTCGGTTTGAATTAATTCTAAAGTTTTAATTAATTTTTTATTAAGATTATTTTCTTCCAAAATAACTTGTTTTGATTCAGTACTAGAATTTAACAATTGGCAAATTGTATAGGCAATATCGGATGGAGATTTAACTTTAGTTAAAGCTGTTAAAACTTCTGGTGTAATTTTTTTATTATATTCAGAACATTTGGCAAAGCTTTCTAAACAGTTTTGAATAAGACTAAATAATTCCTTATCATCACTAGAGAATGGTTCATCAATCAATAATTTCGCTTCGCAAGAGAAGAAATCAGACGATGGAAGAATTTGTTCTATTTTTGCTCTGGCCACGCCACGAAGCATAATTTTTAAAGTTCCATCTACAGTTTTAATTGATTCAACTACATTGCAAATGGTGCCAACTGAATAAACATTTTTTAAATCAAATTCATCATGATCAGGAT
>CAMDAI010000038.1 GCA_945888585.1 Rickettsia typhi
TTTACGTCATCAGTTTATTATCAAAGTGCTAATTTGATTCCAATAATTCGTAAAAAAATTAGTCAAATCATTGAAAATTCTGGTTTTTCTAAGGGAAGCTATAATGCTAAATATTTAATGTCGACACTTGAATCTTACCCAAGAGATGAACTTTTTCAAATCGGATATGAAGACCTATTTAGAATATCGATGGGGATTGTTGCCAGTTCTGGTCGTTCAGTGGTAAGATTTTTTCCTAGAAAAGATAAATTTAATCGTTTTGTCAGTTGTTTAATTTTTATTCCAAGAGATCGTTATAATACTGCTCTTAGAGAGAAAATTGAAGTGATTTTAGCTGATGCTTATAATGGTGAAATTACTGAGTTTTATATCCAAATTACTGAGTCCAACTTAACTAGATTACATATGATTGTTAAAACTGATAGACATAATTCTCAAAAGGTTACTGATAGTGAAATTGAGCAAAAATTAATTAATATCTCCAGAGTATGGGGTGATAATTTTAAAGATGTGATTAATACTGAATTTGGTATTGAAAAATCTAAAGATATTTTAAATCTTTATAATGATGCTTTTTCAATAAGTTATACTAATCGTTTTGATGCTAAAAGAGCAGTTCTAGATTTAAAGAAAATTAATAAATCACTTGAAACTGGTTGTATTGTTTCTGATTTGTACAAATCATCGGCAACTGCTGAAGAAGTGGTTGAGTTGAAGATTTATAGTCCAGAAAAAGAATTGCAGCTTTCTGGTATTATGCCGGTTTTGGATAGTTTTGGTTTCAATGTTATTCATGAACATACTTACTTAATTTCTTTAGCTAATAATAAAAAAGCTTGGATTCATTATTTTAATTTAAATTTAACTAAGACAGGCGGTAAATTAACCGATAATATTAAAGTTAATTTTGAAGATACTATTGATAGAATTTGGAAAAGTGAAGCAACTACGGGTTTTTTAAATCGCTTAATTATTGATGCTAATTTAAGTTATCGCGAAGTTCTATTTCTTAGGGTTTATTCGAAATATTTATATCAAGCTGGATTTAGATATAGTCAAAAATATACATCAGATGTTTTAGTGAAACATCGGGATATAACTAAGTTAATTGTTGAACTTTTTATAGCTAAATTTGATCCTAGTTTTAAAGAAAAGCGCCAAGAAAAAATTGATGAAATTTCCAATTCTATCAAGGTTGCTTTGGGAAAAGTTTCTGAAATTAATGATGATTTAGTAATCAGAAAATTCTTTAATGCAATTGAATCTACAATCAGAACTAATTTTTATCAGAAAAAAGATTCTGGTGAATATAAAGATTATGTTTCATTTAAATTTAATTCAGCTTCGATAAAAGATTTACCTCTTCCAGTTCCTTATGCTGAAATTTTTGTTTTCTCAGCTAATTGCGAAGCCATTCACTTGCGTGGTGGTAAAGTTGCTAGAGGTGGTTTACGTTGGTCAGATCGTCATGAAGATTTTAGAACTGAAGTTTTAGGATTGATGAAGGCACAAATGACTAAAAATGCCGTGATTGTTCCGGTTGGGTCAAAGGGAGGATTTGTAGTTAAAAAAGATACTGCAGGAATGAATCGTGATCAAATTCAACAAACTGGTATAGAATGCTACAAAACATTGCTTAGAGGTTTACTAGATATAACTGATAATGTGGTTAATGGTAAAATTGTTCATCCAGCCGATGTGGTTAGATATGACGAAACTGATCCATATTTAGTTGTTGCTGCTGATAAAGGAACTGCAACTTTTTCTGATATAGCTAATGCGATTTCTGCAGAATATAATTTTTGGCTGGGCGATGCTTTTGCTTCTGGTGGTTCAGTTGGATATGATCATAAAAAGATGGGAATTACTGCTAAAGGTGGATGGATTTCAGTTAAAAGACATTTTGCTGAAATGGGAACAGATACCCAAACTCAAGATTTCACTTGTGTTGGAATTGGGGACTTATCTGGTGACGTGTTTGGTAACGGTATGTTACTTTCGAAACACATTAAATTGGTTGCCGCTTTCAATCATCTTCATATTTTTCTTGATCCCAATCCTGATACGGAAAAATCATTTAAAGAAAGAGCCAGAATGTTTAATTTTCCAAGGTCAAGTTGGACGGATTATGATCAAAGTTTAATTTCTAAAGGTGGTGGAATTTTTGAAAGAAGTGCTAAATCAATTAAATTATCATCAGAAATTAAAAAAGTTTTAAATATTTCTGAAGATGAACTAACGCCAAATGATTTAATGAAGGCTATTTTAAAATCGCCAGTGGATTTAATATGGAATGGTGGTATTGGAACCTATGTTAAGGCTATCGATGAAAGTCATTCTGATGTTGGTGATCGTTTTAATGATGAGCTTCGTATTAATGGTTCTGATCTTAGATGTAAGGTTGTAGGTGAGGGCGGAAATTTAGGATTTACTCAAAAAGGTCGTATTGAATATGCTATGAATGGTGGCAGAATTAATACCGATGCCATGGATAATTCTGCTGGGGTTGATTGTTCAGATCATGAAGTCAATATTAAAATTGCTCTAACTGACGCCATGAAAATTGGTAAACTGACTCTTGAAAAAAGAAATAAAATCTTGGAATCAATGACTGATGAGGTTTCTGAGTTGGTTTTAGCTGATAATAGATTACAAACTCAAGCTGTAACTGTTTCTTATTCCAGAGGACATTTGTCACTTGGTGATTATATTCAATTTTTAGATAAGTTAGAAAAAACTGGATTACTAAATCGTAAGGTTGAATTTTTGCCAAATAACAAAGAAATTATTAAAAGACAATCTGAGAAAAAAGGTATGACGCGCCCAGAATTGTGCGTTATGTTAGCTTATAGCAAAATGGATTTATATTCTCATATTCTTGGATCGAATTTGATTAAAGATAAATATTTTGAGAAATTTTTATTTAGCTATTTTCCGACAATTCTACAAAAAGATTTTGCCGATGAGATTAGAAATCATCAACTTCGTGCCGAGATTATTGCAACTCAAGTTACTAATTTAATTATTAATAGATCTGGGATTTATCTTATCAATCAAATTGCTAGTGATAATGGTTTTGAAATAGCCGATATTGTTAAAAGCTATGTGATAGTTTGCGATTCATTTGGTCTAGAGGAAGTTTGGAAGGAAATTGAATCTTTAGATGGAAAAATTCCGGCTGAAATTCAAATAAAAATGTTTTTAGCGGTTAGTAAATTATTAGAAAGGTCAGTGTTATGGTTATTGCGTAATAGTCGTAAAGCTAAAGATATTACTTCAATAATTAACGAATATAGAGATGTTATTGAATCAATGTTTAAAAGTATGGAAGGTTTATTAGCCAAAGCTTCTAAAGACTCTTATGATAGAAAAATGAGTAAATATTTATCTGATAATGTGCCACAAAAACTAGCTAAAAAAATCTCAGCAATGGATCCAATGGGTTCAGCTTATGATATTATTGAGATTGGTAAAGAATCTAATCTTGATATAAAATTAGTTGGAAAAATTTATTCTGAAGTTGGAACCAGACTTAGCTTGAAATGGTTAAGAAGTAGTGTTGTGAGTTTGTCAATTAATGATTACTGGCAAAAATTATCTTCTAAAACCATTTTGGAAGATTTATATTGCTATCAAATGAAAATTACTAGTCAGGTAGTAAATTTTGATAAAAATTCTTCTTTGGAAAATTGGATTGAAAATCAAGCTTTCTTGGTTGAGAGATATGATAGTTTTATTGCTGATTTAAAATCTCAGATAAATCCAGATTTATCAATGTTTGTAGTCGCTTTAAATAGAATTAAGGCTTTAATAAATTAGTACTTAAAAATTTTAATTTTACTTTCAAAGTTTGATTGAAATCCAAAATATACTATTGCGGTCGTGGTGGAATTGGTAGACACGCAACGTTGAGGTCGTTGTCCGGAAACGGATTGGAAGTTCGAGTCTTCTCGACCGCACCAAATAATGTTTTTATTAATAAATTTAATTTAAAAAATGAAAGTTTTGGTCTTAAAAGAAATTTCAGTTAATGAAAAAAGAGTAGCGCTAACCCCTGATTTAGTGGCGAAATATAATAATCTTGGCTATGAGATAGAAATTGAGACGGGTGCTGGTATTGGCGCTGGTATTGGCGATGAGGATTTTATTAAATCGGGTGCTAAAATTGTGGATGCTAATCAAGCAATTACAAATGCTGACATCATTTTAAAAGTTGCTGCTCCTGAAAATAATGAAATCGAAAAAATCTCTAAAGCTAAAAAAGATGCGGTTTTAATAGGTATTTTAAATCCTTATTTGGAAAAAGATAAATCAAAAAATTATGCCGATATAGGTATTTCAGCTTTTGCGGTTGAGCTTTTTCCAAGAATTACCAGAGCTCAATCGATGGATGTTTTGTCTTCTCAAAGTAATTTGGCTGGTTATAGAGCTGTAATTGATGCGGTATATGAATTAGATGTTGCGGTTCCAATGATGATGACAGCCGCTGGGACTATCTCTCCGGCAAAAATCATGATTATTGGAGCTGGAGTTGCTGGTTTGCAGGCAATTGCAACTGCTAAAAGATTAGGTGCAGTTGTTACTGCTTTTGATGTAAGGCCAGTGGCGAAGGAGCAAGTTCAATCTTTGGGGGCAAAATTCATAGAAGTTTTAAATGATGAAAACGCCGAAACGAAAAGTGGATATGCAAAAGAAATGAGTGATGATTATAAAAAAAGACAAGAACAAGCAATTTATGACAATATCATTAAGCAAGATATTGTTATTACTACCGCTTTAATTCCAGGAAAGCCAGCACCAAAACTTATAAGTAAAGAAATGGTAAAAAATATGAAATCAGGAGCTATCATTGTTGATTTAGCTGCTGGGTCTGGTGGAAATTGTGCTATTACTGAATCAGGAAAAGTTGTAACTAAATACGGGGTCAAGATTATTGGGCGTGAAAATATGGTAAGTGGAATTGCAAAAGATGCTTCTAAATTATATTCAAAAAATCTTTACAATTTTGTTGAATTTATTACTGATAAAGAAAAGAAACAAATTGCCATTAATATTGAAGACGAAATTATTAAGTCTTCTTTATTGACTTATCAAGGCAAAGTCTTATTTTCCGCTTAAAATTTTTTTCTTTTTTATTATTTTTGTAATTTTGGGGGTGCGTGCTATGGAAGATGTTAAAGAAAATCATGCAACCGATAAATCAAATATCAATTTTGAATATGGTTTAACTCCAGAAGAAAAAGCCAGAATTCAAGATCTACTAGAAAATGATTTAAATCATGAATTGCAAAAATCATTCTTAAATCTTCATCCCGCTGATCAAGCGGCCTTCGTTACAAATATTTCTTACGATCTAAGAGAAAAATTAATAAAAATAATTAAATCAGATATCGATCCTCAATTTTTAACTTATTTAGAAAATGATGTTAAAAATGAGGTTATTGAATGTTTGGGAACCAAGGCTAGCGCTAAAGCAATCGATAAATTAGAAGTTGATGATGCTGTTGAGGTTATTGAAGATCTTGAGCAGGAAGGAATGCAAGAGATTCTTGACAATATTTCTACTCAAAAAAGATCTGAAATTGAGGAAAGTCTTTCTTATCCAGAAGAAAGTGTGGGAAGAATCATGCAGCGTAATTTTGTTGCGGTAAAAAAAGATTGGACGGTTGGTCAGGCCACTAGATATATACAGGAAAAAACCGATCTTCCTGATGATTTTCATTATATTGTAATAGTTGATGATAGTTTTCATCCGATTGCCGAAGTTTTGGTTAGTAAGATTGTTAGAAGTAGAAAAAATGTTCCAGTTTCAGAAGTTATGTCTAATGAGGAAGATATTAAAATTCTGAGTGTAAATATGGATCAAGAAGAGGCTGCTAAATTATTTAGTAAATATTCTCTAACCTATGCCCCTGTAGTTGATGAAAATAATGAAATGATTGGCGTTATTTATGCCAGCGATGTGATTGATGTGTTAACTGAAGAAGCTGAAGAAGATATTTTATTATTGGGCGGGGTTAATAATAATAATTTGCATTTATCATCAATTTTAACGGCTAAATCTAGAATTCCTTGGTTATTTACTAGTTTAATGACTACATCGATGGCGGTTACTATTATTGCTATTTTTTCTGGTGAAATTCAAAAAATTGTAGTGCTAGCAGTTTTAATGCCAATTGTAGCTTCAATTGCTGGAAATGTTGGAACTCAGGCTTTAACAGTTTTGGTGCGTAGTATTGCAACTGATGAAGTTAGTAATATTGGTGCTGCTAAAATTGTTTTAAAAGAAGTTTTAGTTAGTTCAGTAAATGGTTTATTTTTGGCTGCTATTGCTACGATTGCCTGCTATTTTTGGCAGCATGATATTAAATTAAGTTTGGTATTAGGATCTTCAATGTTGTTTACCATTGTTGTTGCTGGTTTTTCTGGTGCTTTTATTCCAATTTTTTTAAATAAAATAAAATTTGACCCTGCAGTTTCTTCTGGTGTATTTTTAATTACTATCACTGATACTAGCTCTTTTTTAATATTTTTGGGTCTAGCTTCATTATTTTTAAATTAATAAATTAGCTATGGTTAAGAAATTTATTGTTCCTTGTGATTTTGGTGGAAAAAAATATCCAGTTACTTTTTATGTTGGAGATTCTGCTAAAGGAACTAATCCGATTGGTTTTCAAAGTAAGTGGTTAAGTAGTGAAAAGGGTGGAGTAGTTTCGTCAGAATTAACCAGTTCTTTAATGAAGTTAAAAGAAATTGCGGATCAAAACAAAGTTTCTTTTGAAGATTTATGTTCTTATGTAGTTGATGAGATTAATAATTCCATGCCAAATAAACAAATTGAAGATAAAAAAAATGATGAAAAATAATCAGCATATTGCAGTTTTAATGGGTGGCTGGAATTCGGAAAGAGAAGTTTCCTTGCGTAGCGGTGAAGCGGTTTATCAGGCTCTAGTAAATCTTGGTTATAAAGCAACTAAAATTGATTTTGATCGTAATATTGTTTCTAAACTAAATGAAATTAAGCCAGATATTGTATTTAACGCTCTTCATGGACAATTTGGTGAAGATGGTAGAATTCAGGGTTTACTTGATATTTTAAATATTCCCTATACCCACTCTGGAATTATAGCTGCTGCAGTTTCAATGGATAAAGTTTTAACCAGAAAAATTTGTGCAACTTATGGAGTTAAATATCCACAATTTGCTTTAATTAAAAAAGGTGAAGATGAAAAAAATAAAAAAATTCTTTTTGAAGAAATCGGAAAGCCTTTTGTAATCAAGCCAATTAATGAAGGATCCAGCGTTGGTGTGCAGGTGATTCTACAAAATATGCCATTTAATTTAGATGAATTTGATTGGAAATATGGTGATGAAATGATTGTTGAGAAATATATTGCTGGTCAGGAAGTGCAGGTAGCAATTATGGATAATAAGGCTTTGGGGGCAATTGAAGTTCGTCCAAAAAAATTATTTTATGATTATGAATGCAAATATACTCCTGGTATGACAGATTATATTATGCCCGCAGAAATTCCTCAGGAAAAATATAATGAAATTCTTGATTTGGCAATGAGATGTCATAAAGCACTTGGATGTTCTGGTGTTAGCAGGGTTGATTTTATTTTAAATAATAAAAATGATGGAGATAATGAATTTTATTTTTTGGAAATTAATACCCATCCGGGTTTTACTGCTCTTTCTTTAGTTCCAAAAATTGCTGCTCACATAGGAATATCTTTTGAACAGATTGTGGAGTATTTGGTTTCTTCAGCTAATTGTGGAATATGACTCAGAATAAAATAGGATCTTATTTTCTTAGATTTTCTGTAGTTAGATTAGTTAGATATTTTTTATATACAAAAATTAAGTATCTTTATAGCTTGTTTTTTATAGTTTTAATAATTGTTTTTGGTTGTATTTTTTTTAATCAAAATATTAAGAATAAATTGGTAAAATATTATTTTGACCTAATTAATTCTGAAGAAGATTTACATAATAAAATTAATGTTGTAGGAACTAGTCATGCTAACAGTGATGATATAGTTTTAATTGTTAGAAAATCCAATCCACAAAGTGATTCAGATATAGATAATTTAAAAAAAGATATTGAAAAATTACCTTGGATTAATGAAGTAACTATTACTAGAAGTTTGCCTAATAATTTAAATATTTTGATAAAGGAATATGAGCCTTTTGCCATTTGGCAAGATGAGAATGGTCGATACTTAATTAGTAAAGATGGTAAAATTATAGCAAAAGATGAGAGTGATGGACAGTTTGATCATTTAATTATATTAACTGGCGAAGATGCAAATTTTAATGTTATATCATTATTTAATATATTAGCAATTGATCCAGAAGTAAGTAAAAATATTTATTCGGCAACTTGGATAGGTAGTAGAAGATGGGATATTAGATTTGAAAATAATTTATTGGTAAAATTGCCGGAAAATAATATTAAGGATGCTTGGCGTAGATTAGTTAAAGTTTATAAAATTCCCGGGTTTTTGCTTAATCTTAATTCGATTGATCTAAGAATTGATAAAAAGGTCTATTTAGAATATAATGATAAAACAACAACGGAAATTAAATCACTCTAAGTTAAAAAATTAATGAATGGTAAAAAATAAGGGCAAAATTGTTGCCTGTCTTGATATTGGAACAACAAAAATAGCCTGTACCATTGCAATGGTGGATGACCAAGAAATAACTCTTTTGGGTTACGGCTATAGGGAATCCAGAGGTGTAATTTCTGGGGCTATTTCAGATGTAAGGCTTGCTGAAAAATCAATTGCCAACACCGTTGGTGATGCTGAAAAAATGGCGGGTTTTAATATTGATCGCTTGGTGGTTGGTCTTTCTAATAGCCAGACTATTTCTCAGAGAAAAGAAGTTAGTACCACAATTGTCTCGGACATGGTTAAAAATTCCGATATTACTAATTTAGCATCGGGTATTCGCTATGAATATAAAAAGAATAACCGTGAGTTAATTCATTTAATTCCACTTCAATATAAAATTGATAATTCAACTCCGGTTCAAAACCCCAGATATATGTTTGGAGATCTTTTGTCAGCTAAATTTCATGTTATCTCAACTTCTTTTACTACTGTAAAAAATATTGAAAATTGTCTAAAAAGATCACAATTATCAGTACATAACTATAT
>CAMDAI010000039.1 GCA_945888585.1 Rickettsia typhi
AAATTTAGGAGTTGACTATGCATATCAGAGTTATTGGTTCCAATATGGATACTGGTGCTGCTTTAACAAAATATGTTGAAGATCATCTAAATCGTCATGTTAAAAAATATTTTGAAAATGCTGTTAATGCTGATGTTCACTTCACTAAAGAAGGCATTAATTTTAAGGTGGTGTTGATGGTTAACGAAGGTGTAAAAAATGGCATCAAAATTAAAAGTGATGCTAGTGCTGGAGATGTTTATGGTTGTTTTAACGAAGCAGTGGATAAAGCGGCAAAACAACTTAGAAAATATAAGGGTAGAATTAAAAATTACCGCCGTGAGCAAGGTGGCTTAAAAAGCATTGATATTTCTGATAAAATTTTTACCTCTCCGAAATATATATTATCTGCAGTTCCTTATCCAGCTCTGGAAGAAATGGAAGCAGAAGAAAAAGATGAAGAAAAACTAAATATCATAACTGAAAAAACTACTGAAATTGAAGAATTAACAGTAAATCAGGCTATAATGAAAATGGATTTGGCTGGTTTACCAGCATTGGTTTTTGTTAATATTAATAATAAAAGAATCAATGTTGTCTATCACCGAAAAGACGGCAACATTTCCTGGATTGATCCAAGGATTTAGATAAATATCTTTTTGGTAATTTTATATTCAAAGATCTGGTTAAGGATAAGTTTTATTAGGAAATTTTTTTAATTCCATTCATATAGGAAATTAATATTTCTGGAATATTCACTGATCCATCTTCATTTTGATAATTTTCTAAAATTGCTACGATGGTTCTGCCAACAGCAAGAGATGAGCCATTTAATGTGTGAACAAAGTTTGCTTTTTTAGCGTCTTTTGATTTGTATTTGGTGCTGGTTCTTCTGGCTTGAAAATCACCACAATTAGAACAGCTGGAAATTTCACGATACTGATTTTGTCCGGGTAGCCATACTTCCAAATCATAAGTTTTCTCAGAGCAAAATCCCATATCTCCTGTGCATAATAGCATTTTACGATAAGGCAATTTTAGGCGTTTTAAAATTTCACATGATACTCCTGTCATTCTTTCATGTTCCGCTTTTGAGCCTTCAGCGCTGGTAATTGAAACTAATTCAACTTTTTTAAATTGATGTTGTCTGATCATGCCACGAGTGTCTTTTCCGGCAGCACCGGCTTCGCTACGAAAACATGGTGTGTAAGCAGTAAATCTAATAGGCAATTCAGTTTCATCAAAAGTTTTTTTAGCAACCAAATTAACTAAAGAAACTTCTGAAGTAGGAATTAACCAATAGCCATTTTCAGTTTTAAATGCTTCAGCGGCAAATTTTGGAAGTTGACCAGAGCCAAACATAGCGGCATCTTTTACCAGATTTGGCGGAGAAACTTCAGTATAATTAAATTCATTTGCCACATCTAACATGAAATTAGAAAGTGCTCTTTCTAATTTAGATAAATTGCCATAAAGCGTTGAAAAGCGTGATCCAGATATTAATGAAGATTGTTCAAAATCAAGTAACCCTAATTTCTCCCCAATTTCAAAATGCTGTTTAGGAGCAAAATTAAAATTGGGAATTTCTCCCCATTTTTCTATTTCCTGATTTCCACTTTCATCACTTCCAATTGGAACTTCTAAGGAAGGTAAATTAGGAATTGTAGCCAGAATATTATGAAGTTCATCATCATTATTTGATGAGTTTTCCAAGTTTTTTAACTCACTGTTAATTTTTTTGGATTGCTCCATTAGAATATCGGAATTTTCACCGGCTTTTTTAAGTTGGGCAATTTCGGCAGCAAGGATATTTCTTTGGCTTTGTAATTCTTGAATTTTAGTTAAATGCTCTCTGCGCTTATCATCAATTTTAATTAATTCTGCTGCCCGCATGTTATTGCCGCGGTTTTTCATGGCATTATCAAAACTATCAGAATTTTCTCTGATCCACTTTATGTCTAGCATATATATGAAATTGATTTTATTAATTTTCTGCTTTAGATTTATGTACAGAACGCACAATTCTCTAAGATTTAGACAAATTATCAACCATTTATTTAGCGATGAAATTAGATCCTTTAAAATTATCACAAGAATTAATTAAGTATAATTCGGTTAGCGGAATTGAATCTGGAATAATTGATTTTTTAGAGAAAAACTTTTCTAAAATAGGCTTTAAATGTGATGTAGTAAAGTTTGACGGCGATGGTTCTTACGGAGTTAAAAATCTGCATGCTCTTTATAATCCAAATAATAGTCCAAGAACTTTTTATTTTGCTGGACATACAGATGTAGTGCCGGTTGGTGATGAAACAGCCTGGAAACATCAACCATTTGAAGGTGTGGTAGTTGATGATATCTTGTATGGTAGAGGTGTGGTAGATATGAAATGCGCAATTGCTGCCTTTTTTTGTGCTGCTGAAGAATTCATTAAAGAATTTCCTGATGCAGAATTTGGAATTGGATTTTTAATTACCGATGATGAAGAGGCAGATGCAATAAATGGCACTAAAAAAATGTTGGAATGGATGCAACAAAATAATAAAAAAATGTCAGCTTGTTTAATTGGAGAACCAACTAATCCAACAAAATTAGGTGAGGAGATTAAAATTGGTAGAAGAGGAAGCATAAGTTTCTCCTTAAAAGTAATTGGAGTTCAAGGGCATGTGGCTTATCCACACAATGCTAATAATCCAATCACTATTTTGGTTAATACTTTAAAATTTCTTAAAGATCACAAATTAGATAATGGTAATATTTTCTTTGATCCATCTAACTTAGAAATCACCAATATAGCTTCTTCTAGCGCTGGATCTAATGTTATTCCTGCTTATGCAACTGCAAATTTTAATATCAGATTTAATAATGAACATAGCTCCGAATCAATAATTACTTGGGTAAAATACGCTTGCAGAATGGCTGGGAAATTTGAATTGTCTCACAGAGTTAGTGGAGAGCCATTTATAAGCGAACCTGGATTTTTAAGTGATATTGCAATTTTGGCAATTAAGGAAGAAATTGGTTTTGAACCAAAAATAAGTACTAGCGGAGGAACTTCTGATGCCAGATTTATTAAAGATTTTTGTCCGGTTATTGAATTTGGTTTAATTAACAAAACCGCTCATCATGTTAATGAAAATATCGCAATAGAAGATATTTATAAACTTAAAGAAATTTATAAGAAAATTTTAATTTTTTATGGAAAAAAATAGATTTAATCAGCTTTTAAATCCCGTTATTAATTATTTTTCAGTTTTAGCTTCTAAAAATGCTAAATTAATTGCTACCTGGTTTGGTTGTGGTAGTGCTCAATTTATGCCTGGAACTTTTGGCAGTATGGGCGCTTTTCCGATATGGGTTATTTTTGATTCTTTATTTACTTATTTCATGGTTCCCAGAATATTTATATATTCTTTTTGGATTATTCTTTTACTTTTTTTATTTTTTTTGGGAGCAAAAGCTTCCACAATTTATAGTAGACAAATCAAAGGTGATGATCCTTCAGAAGTAGTTGTAGATGAAGTTGTTGGTCAGTTGATTGCTTTAGTTTTTACCAGATATTTCATTTATCAAATTTTTTCTTTTGATACCGTAACCCCAGATACAGTTATGATAATTCACATCGTGACAGCATTTATAGGATTTAGAATTTTTGATATTACCAAACCTCTTTTTATCAGATCATCTGAAACTTGGCTAAAAGAAGGTTATGGTATAATGATTGATGATGTTTTGGCTGGCGGGGTTGCGGCCTTGATAATTGATTTCGTAATTATACTTTTTATAATGTTTTTTTCTTAAGAAAACAGCAGGGCTTTATGCCATTTAGCTAACATCTAAAAGGTAATTTACAAAAAGTGGGATTTTAAATAGAAAATATATTTAGAAAAAATATTAAGAGCTTGATTTAAGTCGGGCGTCACCACCACGCAAACCCAGCGTGTTTAGTTTATTCGCCGCAAGGACTATTTTATTCACTATACACCCGACAGTTTCTATTCTTTTTAAAAAATAATATTTGGCAAGTAAATTTTTGAAAAATCACAATTAAATTCTGATTTACAGAAAAATGAGTAAGTAATTAATTTCAAAAAAATAATATGAAAAGTCTTATCAATAATACTTTTCCAGCAATTTTCTTTGGTCACGGTAATCCAATGAATTCTGTTGGAGATAATTATTATACAAGAGCTTGGTTGACAATTGCTAAATCAATACCAACTCCAAAAGTAATTATAGTTATTTCTGCTCATTGGGAAACGCATGGAATTAGGGTTACTAGTAATAGTAATCAGAAAACCATTCATGATTTTTATGGTTTTCCAAAAGAATTATTTGATATCCAATATAATCCAAAAGGTGATGAAGAGTTAGCAAAGCATATTCAAAATATCATTACAGAAGTTAAGTTAGATGATTCCTGGGGTCTTGATCACGGTAGCTGGTCTGTTTTAAAACATCTTTATCCAAAAGCTGATATTCCTGTTATTCAGTTTAGTATCGATAAAAATAAAACACCCAGAGAACATTATGAAATTGCCAGAAAATTGAGAATCTTGCGTAAAGAAGAAATTTTAATAATTGGTAGTGGCAATATTGTTCATAATTTGGCAATGATTAACTGGAATAACAATGAAGCTTATCCATGGGCAATAGAATTTAATAATGAAATTAAAAATGCCATAATTACCAATAATCATGATATAGTTATTAATTATCAAAAATTAAGTGGATCAAACTATGCAGTTCCAACAGCAGAGCATTTTATACCGTTAATTTACATTTTAGGATTACAAATGGCTGATGAAACAGCCGATATTTTTACCAACAAAATTGATATAGGTTCAATTAGCATGATGAGTGTTATCATAAAATGAATGTTGTTATTACTGATTATTTAAGCTTTTTTAAGTTTAAGAAAATCTCTTTAAATTTATAAAAATAATCCTACTATCAGCCTTTCCATTTTTTGCAGAAAAATTGTATTTAAGCAATGTCAGATATTTGGTTTTCTTACTTAATAGCCGGTTTAACAATTATTGGTCATATTCTAATTGTTGTTTTGCCTTTAATTATTGGCGTGGCCTATCTAACCTTAATGGAAAGAAAAGTTATTGCCGCTATGCAGCTTAGAAGAGGGCCGGATGTAGTTGGACCTTTTGGTTTATTGCAGCCACTTGCCGATGGTTTAAAATTGATGTTTAAAGAAGTAATTATTCCTTCCGCTTCCAATAAAATTTTATTTTTATTAGCTCCGGTTATAACCTTTACTCTTGCTTTGATTGGTTGGGCAGTAATTCCTTTTGGCGAAGGCTTGGTAATTACCAATTTAAATGTTGGGGTAATGTATTTACTTGCAGCTTCTTCTTTGGGAGTTTATGGAATTATTATTGCCGGATGGGCTTCTAACTCTAAATATGCTTTTTTAGGAGCAATCAGATCTTCAGCTCAAATGATTTCTTATGAAGTTTCAATTGGCTTAATTATCATTACAGTAATTTTATGTGTCGGCTCATTAAATCTTACTGATATTGTTTTGGCACAAAAAAATCATTGGTTTGCTTTGCCGCTTTTCCCAATGTTTATTATGTTTTTTGCTTCAGCACTAGCCGAAACTAATCGTTTACCTTTTGATCTTCCGGAAGCAGAATCTGAGTTAGTTGCTGGTTATAATGTTGAATATAGCTCAATGCCATTTTCAATGTTTTTTTTAGGCGAATATGCCAATATGATTTTAATGTCAGCCACTACTTCAATTTTGTTTTTGGGTGGCTGGTTACCCCCATTTGAATTTTTAAGTTTTATTCCAGGAATTATTTGGTTTTTGCTTAAAATTTTATTTTTGCTATTTTGTTTTATTTGGGTCAGAGCAACCCTTCCTAGATATCGTTATGATCAGTTGATGCGTTTGGGTTGGAAAGTATTTTTACCAATCTCATTAATCTGGGTAGTTGGCACTGCTGCCTATATAGTTTATTTTAGTTAATATGATAAGAAGTATTAAATCAAATATTAAATCCTTGGCGTTAAAAGAAATAGCTTTTGGAATGGCTTTAACTTTGAAATATATGTTCAAGAAAAAAGTTACCATCAACTACCCTTATGAAAAAAGTCCACTAAGTCCTAGATTTAGGGGTGAACATGCTCTGCGTCGTTATCCTAATGGTGAAGAAAGATGTATTGCCTGCAAATTATGTGAAGCTATTTGTCCAGCTCAGGCAATTACTATTGAAGCTGAAGAAAGAGAGGATGGTAGCCGTAGAACTACTGTTTATGATATTGATATGATAAAATGTATTTATTGTGGATTATGTCAGGAAGCTTGTCCGGTAGATGCTATTGTTGAAGGTCCTAATTTTGAGTTTGCAACTGATAATAGAGAAGGTTTATATTACAATAAGGAAAGATTATTGGCTAATGGTGATAGATGGGAATATTCTCTTAGAAAGAATATCGAAATGGATAGTGAATATAGGTAAATTTAACAAAAACGAAAATTAAAAATGCTTTTTTCAACTTTATTATTTTATTTATTTTCAGCGGTATTATTGGCTTCATCTCTAATTGTTATTTCGTCAAAAAATACAGTGCACTGCGTAATGTTTTTGATCTTGGCATTTTTTAATGCGGCAGGATTATTTATTTTACTTGGTGCTGAGTTTTTAGCGATGCTTTTAGTTATTGTTTATGTTGGTGCAATTGCTGTACTTTTCTTGTTTGTGGTTATGATGCTTGATATTGATCAAGGGCAGAAGTTTGGGCAAATTAAATCAAAATTTAAAGAATATTTTAATATTGCAACTTTGCTCGGTTTAGTATTTTTTGCCGAGTTATTTTTAATTATTGAAGCTTCCGTAGGACAAGAAGCAAAAACTATGCCGAAATTCCCTATTTATTCAGATATTGGAAATTCTGCAGCAATTGGCAATATACTTTATACTGATTTCTTTTATCCGTTTCAGTTAGCTGGAGCTATTTTATTTGTAGCTATGATTGGTGCTATTGTTTTAACTTTAAAAGAACAAACCAGATTTATCAGGAAACAAAATATTTCCGATCAAGTTGCAAGAACTAAGGAAGAAGCGATTGAAGTAGTTAAGGTTGAAGTTGGTAGAGGGTTGGATATTTAATAAGTTTGTTCTGGATTGCTGCAATCCAGTCTAATTACAATTAATTTTAATTTTAAATTATGATAGAAAATATCAGCATTTTTCATTTTTTGATTTTATCATCAATGCTTTTTTGTATTGGGCTTAGTGGTATTTTTCTAAATCGTAAAAATATTATTTCATTATTAATGTCTTTAGAATTGATGTTGCTCGCAGTTAACATTAATTTTGTTGCTTTTTCAGCGCATTTAAATGATTTAACTGGTCAAATTTTTTCTATTATGATTTTAACCGTTGCTGGCGCAGAAGCCGCTATAGGTCTTGCAATATTGGTTATTTATTATCAAAATAAAAAGAATATTGAAATAGAAGGCGCATCAGCAATGAAAGGATAATTATACCAATTTTCAAATGAAATTTAGAATAATCCTTTTACTTTTAACTTTTTTTATTTTTATTAGTTTATCTAACGCCGCTGATTCCCCTCCTCAAATTCCTCAAATTGCCGCTCCTCCTTGTGCCATGAGTGGCAAGGAAATCAATGATTTAGTCTCTTTAATCAAAGAAAATAAAAATTTTTTAATTAGTTTGGATGATTGCAAAAAATCCAATCATATGTTGTTTGCTAAATTAGTAGATATTGATCCAAGCTATTTTGAATATGCTTCTGATCAATTAAAAAATGAAGATAATTTTATTGATAGCTTTATCATAAAAAGTCCAGAAATTTTACAATATGCTTCTGACCGAATTAGAACGGATTCTTTATTTGTCGCAAGAACTATAAGATCTTATCCAAGTACCACAAAATATGCTTCTCCTAAGCTTTTAAATAATAAGATTTTTGCTACAAAAATGATTAGTCTAAACGCTAGAAACTTCATTTATGTTTCCGACAGATTACAAGGCAATAAGGAATTAGCGTTAATGGCTTTAAAAGAAGATGGTAATTTGCTGGAAGATGTTTCTGATCAATTAAAATCTGATGAAGAAGTTGTAAAAGTTGCAGTTAGTGCCAATACCAAGGCAATTAGATTTGCTTCTAATAAAAACCAAAAAAATTTAGAGATAAAAAGAATTGCAAATAGCATTAATTATAATTTTTTAAATGATATTGATTCATTTTTAAAAGAGAATTATGGCGGGTTGCCAGTTGGACCTTCAGGAGCAAGAGGTTACAGAATAGTTAATCGTGGAGAATTCTTCATTGACTATCAAATAATTGATCGGCCTTATGTGGTTAAATGGGAAGTGGTTCGTGGTCTAAATGGCAAAGAAACCAATATTTATGAATTAGATAGCAATTATAATAAAAATATTGGTTGGAAGGACGATTTAGAAAATTATCCAGGATTGGCTGATAAAGTTACTGAAATTCTAGTTAATAATAATATTGATCAAAATACCATTGATGTACTAAGCCTAACTTCTCTTTGGGAGATTTCTGATGATGGTAATGCCGTAGCTTTTAATTTATATTTATTACGTGATTTAAAAAGCCAATATTTGGAACCAAATTTTGCCAATATTGTTTATTTTAATGCGATTGCTAAAAAAGTTAAAAATGATTGGGTCATAACCACTATTGATGCCTTGTTCGATGCCAATATAAGAATGGATTTTACTTATAAAAATGGCCATAAAAGATATAATATTTGGGATTTATTTGAAATAAAACCAGATGACCAGACTTTACAAGTTCTCTATAAAATTGAAGGAAGAGATTCTGAAAATTTTGAACTTTTTGTAGAGCAGCCAAGTGGAAAATTTGCCTCGGTCTATAATGGTGGAGGTTATGATGTCGATCTTTTTTAAATTTACTCAGACAAAATTTAAAAAAATTGTTATTATTGGTTTAGGATTAATTGGAGGATCAATTGCTAAAGCCTGTAAAGCCCATAAAATCAGTGATGAAATTTGGGCTTATGATATTGATCAAAATCAATTACAATTTGCTCTAAATAATAAAATTATTGATAAAATTTATAATTTTGACCAGAAGATCCAAGAAGATAGTTTGGTAATTATT
>CAMDAI010000040.1 GCA_945888585.1 Rickettsia typhi
TTTTTCTGCTATTTTTTACTATTTTTTTATCTTGATCATTTTTTGGAACAAGTAATTCATGAGAATAAAAAGTGGTTAAAATTGAGAAGAATAAAGAAACAATAAAATAAGCTTTAGAAAACCCAATAGCAAAACCAAGTGATTTATCAATTGATCCAGGAATTTTACCATCAGTGGCAGCACAAATTTTTGAACTTACAATAGACATAATGATTAGAAAAAGCGTAAACAAAACAGTTCTAACCCCAATATCAATCAACATTTCCGAATATTGACTATTCTCAAAAAAACTATTTATAATTAATGGACTAAGAAGATAAGATACAGACATTGCAATAAACCAGCTAATAACTGACAGCAACTCTTTAATAAATCCTCTAAAAAAAGCAAGTAAGGCAGTTATCAATATGATTGAAACAACTGCTACGTCAAATAAATTTAATATGAACATATTTTTCCAGATACTTAATGAAATAATCTAAAGAATGGTAATTTCTTTGCCAACTCTTTGAGGGTTTTAGAGGGTGGATTGTGAGTTATATTTCCCAATTTTTCAACTAGCTTTCTTGCACTATTTTTAATTTTTCCTATTTTCATTACTTTTTCAATTTCATTATCCAGTAAATTCCAGGTTTTATTATTGTTTTCTGAATCATCATCAACAAAACAAACTAAAGTTCTGATATAGATTTTACCAAGAATTGCTCTTTTACTATAAAAATTAAAATCAGTTGATTTATCCCCAATTGTACGCCAAATCAAATCTGCAGTTTTATAACAATTTTTTATAGCACTGGAACTATTTTTTGGATTATAATAAAAACTAATCATTCTTTTAATGGAAGCTTTATGAGCTAAATTAAGATTTAATCTAATTTTAACTGACTCTTTAATTTTATCCCTAATTTTCATTTGTGCCAAATCCAACACTTCAACCATTTTAACCATCTCATCATCAATATTTCTGGAAAAAAATTCAGCTACATCAAGAGCTCCATTTTCAAAAACTAAGTGACTAAAATTTTCATCAACTTTGCAAGCCAGACATGCTTTTTTTAAAACTTCATCACTCCATCCTTCAAGTGGACAGAGCTTTAAAAACTCTTCTAAAACTAAATTTTTATTTTCAATTGAATCAATTAACATGATGCCAAATAACAATCTATTAATACCAAAATAATTTTGGTATGAGGATCCCCATTATCATGAGGCGCCGATAATTCGGCGTTCTTAAAATAAAAACTATAACAAATTAAAATCAACAGATTTTAGATTTTGTACTAGTAAAACTGAGGTTTGGAGCTTCAAAGCTGCAAGCAGTATAGATAAAATCACATATAATTTGCAAATAATAAAATTGGTTTTATTTTGAATCTTCTTTTTTGTAATTTTTTATATATCAACTAATGACCAGCCAATATTTATTGCCAGTTCATAATCGTTTAAATATCACTTTTTCCCATGGAAAAGGCGCATATTTATTTGACAAACAAGATAAGAGTTATCTTGATTTTGGAGCGGGAATTGCCGTAAATTCTTTAGGACATTGTCATCCAGCTTTAGTTAACGCAATTAAAAAGCAATCAGAAAAATTATGGCATGTTTCTAATATTTATGAAATTGATGAATTAGAACAATTTGCCGAAAAATTAGTTACCAATACTTTTGCTGATTATGCTTTTTTATGCAACTCTGGCGCTGAAGCAGTTGAGTGCGGTATTAAAATGATTCGTAAACATTTTTATGAATTAAAAGAACCTAATCGTAATAGAATTATTACTTTTACTGGCGCTTTTCATGGGAGAACAATCGCCACAATTTCCGCTGCTGGAAAACAAAAATATATAGAAGGTTTTGAACCAAAGCTTGAAGGTTTTGATAATGTAGAATTTGGTAATATTGAAGCAGTTAAAAAAGCCATTACTAAAAATACTGCCGGAATTTTAATTGAACCAATTCAAGGTGAAGAAGGAATTCGAGCTTCCAGCAAAGAATTTATTAAAGAATTAAGAAAATTAGCTGATGAGAATGGTTTGTTACTATTTTTTGATGAAGTTCAATGTGGAGCAGGGCGAACCGGTTATTTATATGCCTATGAATATTATGATGTAAAACCAGATATTATTGCTTCTGCCAAAGGAATCGGCGGAGGTTTTCCAATTGGAGTTTGTCTTGCCACTAAAAAAGCTGCAAGCGGAATGAAAATTGGATCTCATGGAACCACTTATGGTGGAAATCCATTAGCTATGGCAGTTGGCAACTCCGTACTCGATATTATGTTAGCTGATGGGTTTTTAGATAATGTCAAAAAGAATGGGATTGTTTTGAAAGATCAATTACAAAATTTAGTTAAAGAATTTCCAAACATTGCTTCCGAAGTTCGTGGAGTTGGCTTAATGCTGGGTTTAAAAATTCAGGAAAAATATCCTAATATTGATATTGTAAACAAGCTAAAAGACCAAGGATTACTTGTGGTTGCCGCCGGTGAAAATGTATTGCGTATCATTCCCCCACTTATAATTTCTAAAAAAGAAATTGATGAAGCAATTGCAATATTTAAAAAAGTTTTTGCTGATTTAAATTAATGGAATTATAAAAAAATATTCTTTTGTTAATTCACTAAATCTTTCCAAATTTTCTCAGTGGTAAATGGCAATAGCGAAGCTCCGGCTTCACACATGGTTAACAACGCTGTATATAAAGTGTTGTAAGCATTAACCTTATCACTATCAACTTCATTTTTCCAAAATCTGCCACGACTTCTTCTGATATACCAATTATTTAGTACTTCAAAGAATTTATCAAATTCTGTACAAGCAGTTGGGCTATCATAATTTGTCAAAGATTTATCAATTGCGGTAATTGCAGTTTTTAATTTAGATAAAATATAACGATCCATTACTGAGTTAATTTTAGAATAATCAGTAATACGTTCAGCCTTAATTCCATCAGCATTGGCATAAAGACAGAAAAAATTATAGGCATTAATTAATGGCTTGATTGAAATTCGCAAAGTATCACGAATTGCTTTACCATCCTTATCAATTTTTAATTCCTGACCACGCATTACAGCTTGGGAAACCAGATAAAATCTCATTGCATCTGAACCATAATTAGAAAACACTTCTAACGGATCTGGATAATTTTTTAATCTCTTTGATAATTTCTGAGCGTTTTCATCTAGAATAGTTCCATGACAAATTACGTTTTTAAAAGGTACACGATCAAATAAAGCAACTGATAAAACCGTTAAGGTGTAAAACCAACCGCGAGTTTGAGCAACATATTCAGTAATGAAATCTGCTGGAAAATTATTTTCAAACCATTCCTTATTTTCAAAAGGATAGTGAGCTTGAGCATAAGGCATTGATCCGCTTTCAAACCAACAATCTAGAACATCGGTAACTCTTTTATATTCTTCACCATTTTCCTCAAAAATAATTTCATCAATAAAAGGACGATGCAGATTATCAATTTTTTTGCCAACTACTTTTTCAATTTCAGCAAGCGAGCCAAAAACTTTTATTTTTCCTGATTTACTTTTCCAAACCGGAACCGGACAACCCCAAAAACGATTTCTAGTAATTGACCAATCTCGAGCACCTTCCAACCATTTACCAAATTGACCATCTTTAATATGATCAGGAATCCAATTGATTCCTGGCCCATCCTTTCTTAATTTTTGTAAGGAAAGCCAATCTGTTTTGTTTAATTCAAAATAATGTTCTTCATAATTTTTGCCTGCTGAAGCTTTAGGATAAGAATTTTTACCGCTTCTGATAAATTTAAATCCAGATTTATACAAAACTTTTTTAGATTCTTCATTATCTGAAACTGTTGCGGCACACACCAAATCAACACCTAATTCATCAAAACAATAATTAACCAAAAACTCAGTAATTTCAGTTGCATAACCTTTACCCCAAGCGTTTTTAGGTAATTGGTAGGAAATTTCAACTTTGCCATCTTTTAAATTTTCTTTTCTAGGATCATAATAAGCAAGACCAGCAGTTCCTAGAAATTCACCAGTTTTTTTATCAAACAAAACTAATCTTGGCAAGTTAGTGTGATTGTAATAATTGGCATAATAATCGATAGTGTATCTGCTTGATTCCTCGCTTAAAACTTGTTCATCACAAAAATAGTAATATTTGCGCACTTCAGGATCGCCATACATTTTGGCCAAATCAGAAAAATATTCCTGTGATATTGGTTTAGCTATCATTCTTTTAGTTTCAATTGAAGAGATTTTATTATTTTCATCTCTTTCAATTTTAGAAAAATCACGGCCGCTATTAAGTTCAACCATACGATCTCTAATTTTGGTAACTTCAACATACCAAGAGCTTACTGCTTTATAGATAAGTGGAGTATCAGTTCTCCAGCAGTGAGGGTAATTATGTAAATATTGTTCAGTCTTTAACCAAGCACCCGTTGTTTTGAGATATTTTATAATATCATCATTAGTTTCAAAAACTTGACGACCTTTGAGAGATAAATTTTCTAGATCAAAAATCTCATTAGTAAATTTTCCACCTTCATCAACTGGGCATAAAGTTGGAATACCATTTGCTTTACATAATAGTTGGTCATCTTCACCAAAACCTGGAGCCATGTGAACAATACCAGTTCCTTCTTCTGTAGTAACAAAATCACCATGGAGAACAGAAAATACTTTTTTGTTATTTTTAACTTTTTCATTATTTATAAAATAAGAAAAAAGTGGTTTATAACTTATTTCTAATAAATCAGAACCTTTAATTATTTTTACAACCTCAAATTCACCAAAATCTTTACTTAATTTTTCAACTAATCCTTCCCCAAGAATTAAAACACCATCATTCTTTTTAACCACTGCATAAGAAATATTTTTTCCAACTGCTAAGGCCAAATTTGATGGCAAAGTCCAAGGAGTTGTTGTCCAAGCTAGTAAACTAACTGATTTTGGATTAAACTCTTTTAAAAATTCTGGAATTTCTGTAAGTTCAAATTTAACTGTAACTGCTTTGCTTTCCTTCTTGCGATAAGCATTGTCCATTTTAGTTTCAAAATTGGAAAGCGGAGTTTGGCAAGCCCAAGAATAAGGAACAACTCGATAATCTTCATACATCAAACCTTTATCATAAAGCTGTTTAAATGCCCAAATAACTGATTCCATGTAATTGATGTCCATGGTTTTATAACCATTTTCAAAATCAACCCATCTTCCTTGGCGGTTAACATAATTTTGCCATTCGCCGGCATATTTCATCACTGATTTCTGGCAGACTGCATTAAATTTTTCAATTCCATATTCCTGAATTGCAATTTGCCCAGAAACACCTAATTCTTTTTCAGTTTCCATCTCCACTGGCAAGCCGTGAGTGTCCCAGCCAAATCTGCGCTCAACTTTTTTGCCTTTCATAGTTTGATAACGAGCAAAAATATCTTTTATATAACCAGTTAATAAATGACCATAATGCGGTAAACCATTGGCAAAAGGAGGGCCGTCGTAAAAAACAAATTCGTTTCTTTCATTTCTTTCATTTTTGTTTTGATGAGAACATTCGGCTTTGGTGCAGCATGAAGCGGGAGAAACATTATCTTCTTCATTTTCAATTGCAGAAAAATCACGATTAGAAACTGATTTTTCAAATATTTTATTTTCTTGCCAAAATTTAAGAATTTCTTCTTCCATTTTAGGAAAATCAAAATTTTGCTCAGGATTAGGATAATAAGATTTTTTAGTCATTTTTATTGAAAATTAATTTAGTTGTAGAGCCGATAATTTAACTGACAAAAAACAATAAACAACTTGAATTTATTAGGCTTTTGGTTACAGTGCTTTTCCTTTTTAACTAAAAAAACTACAATTAAATACTGCAAATGGGTAAAGAATTAAAAATCGGAATAATTGGTCTTGGAAATGTTGGTAGTGGTGTTTACGATATTCTTACCCAAGATATTCGCATGATTAATAAGAGATCAAAAACTTCACTTAAATTAACCGCCGTGTCTTCTCGAAATAAAAAAGATTTTGTCGATGAAACTAAAGTTAAATTTTATTCCAATCCATTAGATTTGGTAAATGATAAAGAAATTGATGTAGTGGTGGAATTAATTGGCGGTGAAACTACTTCTTATCAATTAATTACCCAAGCCTTAAATAATAATAAACATATTGTTACGGCAAATAAAGCATTGATCGCCTCTAGAGGAATTGAACTTGCTGAACTTGCTTCTAAAAATAATGTTGCTTTTGCTTTTGAAGCCTCAGTTGCTGGCGGAATTCCAATTATTAAATCTATAAAAGAAGGTCTTGCTGCTAATTGCGTAACCAAAATTTACGCCATTCTAAACGGTACTTGCAATTGTATTTTAACTAAAATGGAAGAAAATAATGCTGATTTTGCCGATGCTTTAAAAGAAGCTCAAAATTTAGGATATGCTGAATCTGATCCAACTTTTGATATAGAAGGAATTGACACTGCTCATAAATTATCAATTCTAACTTCAATTGCTAAAAATTCTAAAATTGATTTTAACGGGATTTATGTTGAAGGCATTACCAAAATTTCTATTGATGATATTAATTTTGCCAAGGAATTTGGCTATAGAATCAAGCTTTTAGGCATTTATGAAGATTTAGGAAATAAAATTAAACAAGCAGTTTATCCGTGCTTAATTAAAAATAATGAAAAAATTGCCAATATTAATAATTCCTATAATGCAGTTTTATCTCTAACAAGTAATGCAGGTTGGAGTTTTAGTGCTGGAAGAGGTGCTGGTTCAAAACCAACAGCATCTGCCGTAGTTGCAGATTTAATTGATATTGCTAATGATCGATATGGATTTTCTTTAGGAGTTTCAGTTAAAGATTTAAATGATATCGAAACAATTAAAATCAAAGAAAGAGCTGGGGAATATTATTTAAGATTTTATACAGAAAAAGAATTCGCTAAAAATTCTAACTTTATCAAAAATATCTTTGAAAATTCTGATATAATTGAAAAATCAACCATTAAAGAAATTAACGAAAATAATTTAATTTACGCTTTTAAAATTAAATCTATCAGTGAAACAAAAATTAACGGAATTATTAGCAAAATTTCTGAAATTAAAGAAATTGTTAATTTGAATTTAATTAGAGTTGAAGCAATTGAAAGTGATCTTTGATCTAGCTGAATTTCTTTTTGATTTCTATCATCTTTAAACAAGCCATTGCTGCAAATCCACCCTTATCTTTTTGTTTTATATCAGCTCTGGCAATTGCTTGTGCTTCATTTTCAACCGTGATGATTCCATAGCCTATTGCCAAACCATCTTTAATTGCCAAATCATTTAATCCTCTGGCACTCTCAGAACAAACATAATCATAATGAGTTGTTTCTCCACGAATAACGCATCCCAAAGCAACATAGCCATCGTATTTATTATTTTTAGAGGCAAAAGAAATAACGGCCGGAACCTCAAAAGCACCGGGAACGGTAATTATTTCATATTCACAATTATTTTTTTTAATTTCACTAATTGCACCTTCTAAAAGCATATCAGAAATTTTATTATAAAATCGCGATTCAACAATGAGTATTTTTGGCATTTTGGTTGTAAATTGACTTTAATATTGTTAGTTTATTGGAATTAATTTTAGCTGTAATAACTAGAGCGTATGATCAATATTTTCAACCTGTTTTTAGTATTATCTGCTTGTTGGGCAATATTAATATTTGCCAATAATATGCTGTTTTTATCTTATATTTTAATAGGTGTAATGGTTTGCATCTTGATTACATTTACATCTTGGAAAATGGGAATTGTTAGTAAAAAAAGCCGTTTTTTATTTCTTAATTTTGGCTTTTTTAAACATTTCATTTCAGTGATCGCCAAATCATTTTTTAGATCAATCATTTTAACTATAAAATCAGCGCTATTTTTAAATAAAACCGATCCGATTATTTATCATTTTCCTATAGAAAAACAAAATGATGGAAATTTGACTTTGTTAATTGCCACTTTATCCTTTATCCCAGGTGTATTTTGCATTGGAATCAAAGATGATGAATTAATAATTCATGCCTTAAACGAAGATTGTCTGATTAATGCCAGACTAGATAAAATCTATAAAGGAATTGAAGAAATCAATGATAATCGCTTAGTCTAATCAAATGAAAATTGAAGATAGAATCAAAAAACTTAAAGAAGAAATTCTTCAGCATGATTTAGCCTATCACACTTATGATAGTCCAAAAATTTCTGATGCTTCCTATGACAAATTAAAACATGAATTAGAAAAATTAGAACAAGAAAATCCTCAAATTATAAATGAGTTAAATTTTGGAGTTGGATCAAAAACTCTTGATAGTTTTTCTAAAGTTGCTCATAAAAAACCAATGCTGTCACTTTCTAATGGATTTTCTAAAGATGATATTGCTGATTTTACCCAAAGAGTTGAGCGCTTTTTAGGAATTATTCCATCTAACAAAAACAATGATTCTTTATTTGATTTCATAGAGCAAACTTCTTCTGATATTCAACTATTTTGTGAACCAAAAATTGATGGATTATCTTTTTCTGCCAGATATGAAAATGGTAAATTTATTCAAGCAGCAACCAGAGGAGATGGACAAGTTGGTGAAGATGTGACTGCCAATATTTCAGTTATTCGTGACTTTCCTCATCAATTAAAAAGTGCAAATCCACCTAAAATTTTTGAAATTAGAGGTGAGGTCTATATGAATAAATCTGACTTCGAAGATTTAAATAAAAGACAACAAGAAGAGAGTGGTAAAATTTTTGCCAATCCTCGCAATGCAGCAGCCGGTTCTTTGCGTCAGTTAGATAGCAATATTACGGCATCTAGAAATTTAAGCTATTTTGCTTATAGTCTTGGCGAAGTTAGTGATGATTTTATTTGCAAATCTCAAAATGAATTACTCATCAAACTTAAAAAATTTGGTTTTAAAACTGAACCTAATTCAAAATTATGTAAAAATATTGATGAGGTGATGAAGCTATATAATGAAATTGCTGATATTAGATATTTATTGGAATATGACACTGACGGCATGGTTTATAAAGTTAACGAATTTTCTCTACAAAATAGATTAGGCTCGGTATC
>CAMDAI010000041.1 GCA_945888585.1 Rickettsia typhi
GTCACTCGCAGATTGTGGCGCGGTTTCTCGACCATTATAGTAATGAGTTTCTTTAGTTTTAGCATTATAATATAATAAAAATGCACCACCGCCAATACCTGAAGATTGAGATTCCACCACATTTAAAACCATTTGAGCGGCAATTACAGCATCAATAGCATTACCACCTTTTTTTAAAATTTTCTGACCAACAATAGAGGCCATTTCATGAGAAGTTGATATCATATGTTTCTTGCCATTAACCGCAACTAAATCACGAAAACCAGAATAAGCTTCGCCTGTCCAAGTATCATTTGTATTTAAAGCTTTTGGTGTTTTTTTGTGAACAAAAAAATAGTAAGGAGGAATTATCAGTAACGATATGACAAATATAACCAATAAGGAAATTTTGCTGCTGTTTTTAAGCCTCATAACTAACACAAATTTTGAAAAATTAATAAAGACAATTGAAAAATACCTGAAAAACTCACCCACAATCTAATTTTAAGCGATTACAACTCAAATATGAATCGCGACAATACTATTAAATTTTAACTTTTTTAAAGGAAATTAATTCAGAATATTTTGAATAGGTTTTATCAATTATATTTTTCATTTGCAAGATATTATCCCCTGTTATATCGGAGTTAATGTCAATCTCTCTAACGCATTCCTGCGGCACTTGGAGTTTTCTTTTATTATATTTATAATTATAAATATTAGCTTTTATATCTCTGTATATCTTATCTGAAAAAATATTCCCCTGAGTTAAAATTTTAACATTTTGATTACCATTTTTGATAAAAAAGTTTTTGATTTCATTTTTATAAAATGGATAGTGGGTACAAAACAAACCAACTACTTCAATCTTTGTAAAATCTTTTCCCATTTGATTTTTAAAAATTTCCATATCATTTGCTATGACTTCTTCTATTACTTTAATATCTGCTCCATTTTCTATATTTTTTACCCATTGCTGTGGTGAGTAAGTATAAAGTTTTAAATTTTGATTATTTGATTTAACCATCTCTTTTATTTTACTTTGATAAACATCACTTTTAATTGTTGCCAGCGTTGCAAGTAAAGCAATATGAATATTGTTTTTATCATTAGAATTTGCAGTTGCTAAATTAACTATTTCTTCAGAACTTTCATCTATCATCGTAATAATATTGAGATTGGGATATTTCTTTTTAAAAAACTTATCCATATTACTATCATAAGTGGTTAATGCTGTATTACAGGCAACAACCAAGGTTTTAGTATTGGACAAATTTGCCATATAATTTATGAGATTTTTTGTTAAATTTCTTATCTCATCTGAACTTTTAATACCATATGGAGAATTTTTGCTATCACCTACATGTTGAAAAATAAATTTAACTTCATATTCAGATTCTAAAGCTTTTAACTTTGATTCTAATTCTTGCAAAAGATCTAAAGCAAAAATTAAACCACCAGCTCCAGAATCACCAAATGAAATACGATATTCTTTATCTTTACTTAACGTTTCATCATATTTACTACATTCATTTGCTGGCATAAGAATTATTGCTGGTAAAAAAACAAAAAATATATCAGAAACGAAATGATTTTTTATTTATCATGAAAATTATCTTTGACAGAATTACCTGATTAAATAGAGATGCCTAATCGATAAACTATTCTTATTTTTTAAACATCCAAATTAACCACTTTAAGTGCATTGGCTTGAATAAAATCACGTCTTGGCTCAACTACGTTACCCATTAAAGTTGAAAAAGTTTCATCAGCATCTTCATATTGCTCAACTTTAACTTGTAATAAAGTACGGTTAGATGGATCAAGAGTAGTTTCCCATAATTGCTCGGCATTCATTTCACCCAAACCTTTAAATCTTTGGATTGAAGTTCCTTTTTTACCAATTTCATTAATTAAATTAATTAAAGCTATTGGGGTTCTGGCTTGATGCTGTTCCTCTTTTTTAATTAAGGTCAAAGGAGCAGAAAAATCATCAGCAATTTGTGGACTAACTGTTTTTAAAGCAACCGCTTCCGGCAAATCAAGTAATGTTTCATCAATTATAATCGGGTTTTTTACACCTCTGATCTCTTTAACTAATTCGATTTTTCCAGCTTTGGTATTAGCTGACCAAGTAACATCACTGTCATTAGCATTGTCTTGTAGAAGTTTTGCAACTGCTCCACCGATTTTTTTAGCTTTTTCAACATTACCAACCCAGGCATTGTCAAAACCACCAGCTAAAGCAAGAGCGGAAGCAACATCAATTGGAATTACTCTGGCAATACCATTTAAAAGAGAATTAAATTTAACTAATTTTCCAACAAAATCGAATAAATCATTACCGGTTCTGTCTCCAGCCTTCGATCTTAAAACTGCATCAGTTAAAGCATTGTCAATAATATGGCTTTGTAAAGCTTGTTCATTTTTTAAATAAACTTCACTACTACCTTTTTTAATTTTATAAAGTGGTGGTTGAGCAATATATAGATAACCCTTTTCAACCAATTGTGGCATATGACGGAAGAAGAAGGTTAATAATAGAGTTCTAATATGAGAACCGTCAACGTCGGCATCGGCCATGATGATGATTTTATGATAACGAGTTTTACCAACATCAAAATCTTCCTTACCAATTCCAGTTCCAAGTGCTGTGATAATAGTTCCGATTTCAACCGAAGAAAGCATTTTATCAAACCTAGCTCTTTCTACATTTAAAATTTTACCACGAATTGGCAGAATTGCCTGATATTTACGGTTACGACCGCCTTTGGCTGAACCACCTGCTGAGTTTCCTTCTACAATAAATATTTCACTTAAAGCCGGGTCTTTTTCTTGGCAATCCGCTAATTTTCCTGGCAAATTACTAACTTCTAAAACTGATTTTCTTCTGGTTAATTCGCGAGCTTTACGAGCTGCTTCTCTAGCTTGAGCTGCTTCTAATGCCTTGCCAATAATCAGTTTGGCATCGGCTGGCCTCTCTTCAAACCATTGACTTAATTTATCATTAGTTGCTGCTTCCACGTAAGTTCTAACTTCACTAGAAACCAATTTATCTTTAGTTTGAGAAGAAAATTTAGGATCAGGAACTTTTACAGAAAGAACACAGGTTAATCCTTCTCTGACATCTTCGCCACTTAGAACAATTTTTTCTTTTTTAAATAATTTATTGTCTGCAGCATAATTATTGATAACTCTGGTAAGTGCTGCACGAAGCCCAGCCAAGTGAGTTCCGCCATCTCTTTGGCGAATATTATTGGTGAAACAAAGAGTGTTTTCATGATAGCTATCATTCCACTGCATTGCTATTTCCATGCTCATACCATTTTGTTCGGGAGCATCAATTACAATAGTTTGGTGAACCGCATTTTTACTTTTATCTAAATATTTTACATAAGCTTCAACACCACCTTCATATAGAAGAACAATTTCCCTTGGTTCTTCCGCTCTGGTATCTTTAAGAAGAATTTTTACACCAGAATTAAGAAAAGAAAGTTCTCTTAAGCGATGCTCTAAAGTGGCAAAATTAAATTCAGTAATTGCAAAAATTTCTGCTGAAGGATGAAAAGTAACCTGAGTTCCTTTTTTGCCTGCAGGAGCCACGCCAATTTCTTTTAATGGAGAAACCGCATCACCATTCCTGAATTCCATAGAATATTCTTTGCCAGCACGCCAGATATTTAACTTCAACCAATCTGAAAGAGCGTTAACCACCGATACACCCACACCATGCAAACCACCAGAAACTTTATAAGAATTTTGATCAAACTTACCACCAGCATGAAGCTGAGTCATGATAACTTCAGCAGCAGAAACTCCTTCTCCTTCATGCATATCAACTGGAATACCACGACCATTATCACAAACAGTTACTGAACCATCAGCATTAATTGAAACTTCAACTTGATTACAATGCCCCGCTAAAGCTTCATCAATTGCGTTATCTACAACCTCATAAACCATATGATGCAATCCACTGCCATCATCGGTATCACCTATATACATTCCGGGGCGTTTTCTAACCGCCTCTAAACCTTTTAAAACCTTAATTGAATCAGCACTATAATTTTGGGCACTATCCATTTGTTCTTTTTTCAAATCAACTTCAGACATGGTATTTTAAATAAGAATTAATGTGGTTTCTAAAATCACCCGAAATGGGTCTGAAATTTATATAATACTCTTATATAAAAATAAAGATTTCATTTAAAAAATACAAAACCTTACGAGATAGGATTTGAGAAGTAAGTGCAAAGATTAAGACAAAAACTAAAACATTATATTGAAGGTTATTTAATTCCAGCTTCTTCAAGTGCATTTTTATAATCAGAAGATAGCTTAATTCTGTTCATATATTTAATTACGCGACGTTCTTTTTTAGAAAATGTTGTCTTATTATATCCCCCTCTTGTTCCACATTGAAAATTACGCTCCGTGCCGTCATCACGCAAAATAATACCTTCTGCAGTCGGCTTTATTTGTAACCGAATATATTTGTTGGGATCGGGATCATAAGGATGTTTTTGATAAAAAATAAAATTACCATTTTTTCGGAGTTGTGCCTTACCAAATAAGTTACACTCATGTCCGTTATAGAATTCGAGATGTATTTTAAAATATAAGGTATCATCGGTAACTGGTACTAACTCAAGAATATCTTCCGAGGTATATTTTTTTCCATCTATATTGGCATTTTCAAAACGATGTTTATAGACTCCTTCTACCATAGAAATTACTCTGGTTGCCTCAACAGAATTTTCTACTAAATTTATTTTAGTTTCTTCTTCGGTTAAACGTTTTTCTATAGATGAAATTCTAAGCTCATATTCTTTGCTCAAACAAGCGCGAATATCTATCTCAGATTCACATTTGGAAATAAGTTCTTCAATCCATTTTTGATCATCTGCCCATGATATATCAGAATTAGGAAGCGATTGTAACTTAGTATTTTTTCGATCAAATTCAATAAGGCCGGAATCCTCACAAAGAATTTTTCTTGCTTTTCTTGAATCAAGAAAACAATCTTCCCATCGATTATGAGGATAGTTTGCCCGTGAATGCAAAAAATAATTTTCAGTAGCATGAACTTCTTTAGTACAAAATTGTTTACAATTTTCACCTTCCATATTTCCTTTGATAAAAGTCTTTTCTAAAGATTTTTCTAGAGAAAAATGAACAATACATTGCTCATCATTTTTAAAATGTGAAATAAGAAGGCTTTCTGTGGTTGTATTTGTTGTAAACTTTAATTTACCAGAATTACCACATCTATTACTAGATATTGGCTTTCCAATTTCAAAAGAAAAGTTACAATTTTGTGTAGCAGAATCACAATCTGATATTTTTAAAATCGCCCCATTAATACCATTTCAATCCTTAACCAAATTTCCCCATTCTCCCTGCCAATCTTTTACATTAACTTGGGCAAATAAAGGTAGTGGATTTAATAAAAATAATATCAAAAAAAGATGAATTGTGGGCATGGGGTATACATATATTAATTTCTTACTTTCTCGACTGTTTAGATTTTTAGCAATTTTTTAATTTTCCAAAAAATCTCAGTATTTTCATAAATACCAATAAATTGTTCAGCACCAGGACCATAGGCGAAAACTGGAACCATTGTTGCCGAGTGACCTTTAGAAGTGAATTTTGGTAAAATCTGACCATGTTCTTCACTCTTGCCTTTTCCATCATCAGTTAAAGCAAATCCTCCAGTTTCATGATCTGCAGTTACTATTATTAAAGTTTCGGGTGAATTTTTAGCAAATTCCAGAACTTGTCCTAAAACTCGATCAAAATCCAACATTTCTTGTTTAATATATTCCGCATCATTTTCATGGCCACCCCAGTCAATTTGAGAACCTTCAATCATTAAAAAAAATCCTTTTTTATTTTTAGCTAAAATATTTAACGCTTTCTCAGTTGCCCGAACCGAATAATTACCACGATTATTCTGCATTTTTGGCAAATGATCTGGTGCTAGCATTGCGGCAATTTTTCCTTGATAATCATCAGCAAAAAGGCTGGTTTCATCAGCATAAACTCTATATTCTTTCTCTTCTAATTTTTTAGTTAAATCTGTTCCATCCTTGCGGTTTTTAAAAAATTTCATTCCGCCTCCAATAAAAATATCAATATCAGTTTTAAGAAAATCGGCAGCAATTTCTTCATACATTTTACGCGATTTTTGATGAGCAATAAAAGCTGCAGGAGTTGCATGAACAATTGATGAAGTGGCAATCATTCCAACTTTTAACCCATTTTCCTTAGATAGTTCCAATATAGTTTTTTTGGAATTTCCTTCAAAGTCAACACCAATTGCTCCATTAAAAGTTTTATATCCAGTAGAAAAAGCAGTAGCACCCGCAGCAGAATCAGTTATTTTATCAGTTTTAGAAGAAGTTTTAATTAAACCAATATATTTGAATTTTTCAAAATTAGAGGGATTAGAATTATTAATAACATCATAACTAATTTGACTTAAACCCATTCCATCACCAATTAATAAAATAACATTTTTTGGGTTTTTAATCTGTAAAATTTTGGCCTGTGCAATATCTTGCGTAAAAATCAAAAATAGAAAAGTACAAACCGATAATAAAAAATTTCTCATATATCAAATATAAATGTTATTAGTACCAAAAATATTTTAGCCTATTTTTAAGTAGTAAAATTAGGATATGACTATAAATTCTCAGGAAAATTATAAAAATCACTACTTAAAAAGTAATGCTTAAATTCATCAAACTAGCAATAAAATTCTTTATCGTAATGGCCATTTGGTTTGGTTTAGTTTTGGCAGTGGTTATAATGTATTATTACCAAGGTTTGCCAAGCTTAGATGAGTTAGAAGAAAAATCTAATCCAACTATCGAAATTAAATATTCTAATGACAATAAAATTACCACTTTTGGCGATTTTTATACTGATCAGGTTACTTATAAACAAATTCCTCAACATTTGGTTGAAGCAGTTGTAGCCACTGAAGATCGTCGTTTTTTTACTCATAACGGGATTGATTTTTTAGGTATTTTACGAGCTTCTTATGTTAATTATCGGGCAGGAAAAATTGTTCAGGGAGGCAGTACCATTACTCAACAATTAGCCAAATTGTTATTTTTAAAATCAGAGCGAACTTACAATAGAAAAATTCAAGAACTACTTTTATCTCAAAAATTAGAAAATACTTTTAGTAAAGAACAAATTATCACTCTCTATCTAAATCATGCCTATTTTGGTGCTGGAAATTATGGAATTGCATCTGCCGCTAAATATTATTTTAACAAGCCAGTTTCAAAAATTAGTTTGAATGAATCAGCGATTTTAACAGGTCTTCTTAAAGCGCCTTCCAGATTATCTCCGATGAATAATAAAGAATTAGCTGAAAATCGTGCCAATCAAGTTTTAAGAAATATGATTGATGCTGGTTATATTGAGCGTAAAAATGTTAAAAATTTAGATGGTCAAATCAATTACAAGATGGATAAAATGCAGCGGTTGTATTTTGCAGATTATATTTTAGGAAATTACGATGGTTTTGTAGATCATGAAATTAAAGGAAATAAAAATATCATTGTAAAAACCACCTTGGATGAAAAAATTCAAAATATTGCTGAAGATGAAGTCGATAATTTTACTATCAAAAATAAATTAGGAAAAACTGAACTAGCAGTAATTATCATGTCTAAAGATGGTGCCATTCTAGGCATGATTGGTGGCAAAAATTATCAGCAAAGTCCTTTTAATCGAGCTGTGAAATCAAGACGCCAATCCGGATCATCTTTTAAAACTTTTGTTTATTTGGCAGCCTTTGAACAAGGCTTCAAACCAGATGATGTTTTTGAAGATAAAAAAACTAACATTGGGGATTGGAACCCAGAAAATTATAACAAAAAATATTATGGTGAAGTTTCTTTGGCACATTCTTTTGCTCTTTCACTTAATTCGGTTGCAGTTCAGTTAACTTCTAAATTAAACAAGAAAGCCTTGGGAGAAACTATTGAAAAACTTGGAATCATTGATGATCTTGATTTGAATGACCCCACGATAGTACTTGGAACCACTCAGGTTACTCTGCTTGAACTAACTTCAGCCTATATACCAATCGCTAATGGCGGCAAAGCCATTATTCCTTATGGAATTAAGGAAATTTATAATAATAAAGATAAGATTTTATATGAGCATGAATCTTCCGGACTAGGATCAATTATTGAAGATGATAAATTGGAAATGATGAAAAAAATCTTAAGAGGTGTAGTTGAATATGGCACCGGAAAAAATGCCAATGTCGCTTCTGATATTTACGGAAAAACTGGAACTAGCCAACAATCACGTGATGCTTGGTTTATTGGTTTTAATGATGATTATATCATTGGAGTTTGGATTGGAAATGATGATAATTCTCCAACCAATAAAATTACTGGCGGAACTTTACCGGCAACTCTTTTTGGAAATATAATTAAGCGATTATAGCTATTAAAATAGGAACTTATTTTAGTTCAATTTAATCTTCCATTTGGTTGATAAATAAAGCTCTACATCAGATCTTTCAGCATCGCTTAAAGCACGATTAAACATAATTATTTCACCAATATAGCCTTGATAATAGTTTGTAGTCATTCTTCCAATTGCAGAACCAGTATTACTAACTAAACTGGCTGAGTTAACTGTAGGATCAGCGGTAGTAGAAAAAGAAGTACCATTTTGATAATATTTTTTACCATTAGCAACATCTTGGATAAAAACATGAATCTTAGCATCATAGTCAATGTAAGTGGCAGTTGTAGAAGTATAACCATTACCATATTGATTGTGAGCTATAGAAGCATTGGTTTTATAACCTAAATACAAATTAGAATTAGTTGCAGTAGAAGTGCCACCAATAAAATAATTATTAGATTTATTGCTACTTCTTTTTTCTACTACAAAAATTGTATAATTACTTCCAATTAAATCGGAACCATTAAA
>CAMDAI010000042.1 GCA_945888585.1 Rickettsia typhi
ATGTTGCTTGCTGTATTTAGCACCACCCAGACCATTTAAAATCATCACTGAACTTTTTATTCCGGCGGCTTTTATTTTTTGTAAGGCATTTAGCGATGATTCAAAAGTTTCTCCTTTCTCTATTAAACTTAACAACTGCGTGTCGCCAGTTTCGCAACCAACATAAAGGATTTTCAAACCCATTTCTTGCAATTCTTTTAAATCAGAAACGGATTTATTTAATAAATTGCGAGGAAGGCAATAAGAGGATACTCTTTGTAAGTTAGGAAAATATTTATTAATTAATTCTAAAATTTCTTTTAACCTTCTTACCGAAAGGCTAACAGCATCACCATCAGCAAGAAATATTCTGGTCACTGGATAATTATTTTCAGATAAGAATTTTAACTCTTGTTCTATTTCACTAGTTGCCTTTGGTTGGAAGCGCTTTTGTTCATCTTTGTACATATCACAAAATGTACATTTATTCCAAGAGCAGCCACTGGTGACCTGTAAAATAAGAGATTTCCACTCACTTGGTGGGCGAAAAACTGGTTCTATGTAGTTTAGTGGATACATCTAATTTTATTATTTATTCAGCAAAGTAAACCTTTTTCAAAAACTTATAAAATTTATTTTTTATTTCGTTTATTTTTTAGTAAAAAAATAAAAGGATCTTCTAAAATCAATGAATCATAAGATGTTGACTGCTAAATTTATTTTCTATTTATTTTTTTTACCAATTGATAATTCCTATTCCTATTCGCTCCTGCGATTACTAAAATTTCTTCTTTTACCATCTTATAGATAGTCTTTCTAACATCTGATAGGGAAATATCACCTAATTTATCATGCAACTGAGATATTGACAAATTGGGGTTGAATTTAAGAGTTTCTTCTATCAAAGCCTTTAAACGTGGTGGCTCAATAATTTTTAAAGTTGGCTTAATATTAACTTTTGAATTTGTGATTAACTTAGGATTTACCAAATATTCCTTCCCTTTTTTAATTCCTCTGCCAATCAAGATAGCTTTGTCTATCAAGCCACCAACATAAGAACGCAAACGATCTTCCTCCAGTTGTAATTCTTTACTTAGCTGCGTTGTCATAATCTTTTTATGTCTTGCAACAATACCGAGTGCGATAAATTCTTTTTGGGATAATTCGTAATTTTTTGCTACAAAATCAAGTAGTAAAATTACTTCTTCATCCAATATCTTAGAATATTGAGTTACTGAAGTATGATTAAAGTCAGATAATGGCAAAGGAAATGCTTTGGCATCTCGACTATTAATTTGATAAATCAAATTATAACCCATACCTTCACCTTCCATCAATTCTAAGTCATGTAAAATTCTTATAAGATTTGGATTTCTGCGATGAGTTTGATGCAATATATTGTCTTTTGTAATACCCAAAGGCAACCCACCTGGATTAGTTATTTCTAAACGATCATGATATACTTTAATAAAAATATCACCGGAAATCGTATAGCTTTTATGAGCAATAGCATTAATTAACAACTCTCTTATTAATTTGGGATCGTAATGTCTAATTTGCTTTCTAAACCAACCCTGAGGAAATTCATCAAAATAAGTTAGCTCTATAGACTCTTTTTCAATATCTAGTAACAATTCTTTTGGATTCTTGGCATTATCACGCCATTCCAATTTGCGAACTTTATTTTCTAAACTATCGTAAACAATATATTGAACTGATAATGGATAAACCATACGACTTCTTTGCTGCTGAGTTCCCAGCCACATGGTACCCAAATTGGTTAATTTGTTTTTGTAGATTAAGTTGTAATGTTCGGCGATTTCAATATCGGACAACTGTTTTATAGATTCTTTTACCCTCTTAGATTCCCTAATTTCTTTGGCAAATAATTGTATATTAGTTTCTGGTATAGGATCTAAAGATATGTCATTTCTTGGTTGCAATTCCCACTGAAAAGCATCTTTTTCACTAGAAAGAGATATATATCTTCACTTCTAGCAGCCTGACATTGATCACCTATACGAATATAAATTTTACCATCAGAGGTTGTAGCAATTGATTTTAAAGATGGATGAATAGTGATGATAAAGTATTGACCACCGTTTAAATGATTTTCTATTTCACCAGCTGCTAATTCTACATTAAAACATAAGGTGCGTAATGTTGTAATAACCTTATTTATTAATTTAGTTAGTATAATTTGTGAAGTTGGGGGTTTGCCATCTTTATCTTCAATACTTACAACAATCCGTCCTCCTTGTGCATTCGCAAAAGATACACAAGTTACGGATAATTTTCTCAAACTAGCCTCATCTTTAACTGCAAGAATACTTTTATATTCAGTTAATATATTTTCTGTAGATAGTAACATAATCTATTTATATGTCTTTAGATCGAATAAATTGTATATAAATTTGTTTGCTCTTTTGACAATTACCAATGATTCGCCCAGTCAGGATCAGAAGCACCTTCATTTTCAGGAGTTGGTAGCTCTCTTTCAAAGCCGGTAACAATATCGATCATGTACAATCTAGAAATGCTGCTTTTACCATAAGGGCTATTTTTTCTGGCGTAAATTAAATATCGACCATTTGGTGACCATTTAGCTCCTTCAACCAAATAACCGCGAGTTATGATTTTTTCATTACGCCCGTCAGCGGTCATAACGCCAATGCCAAATTTATTACTTTTCATTTCAGTGTATGCAATCAGATTACCATCTGGCGACCAAACTGGTTTGGAATACATTGCATCACCGCTACTAAGTTTTTTAGAGCTACTGCCATCGGCATTCATTATATAAATTTGTTCTTTACCTTCTCGGTCAGAAGAAAATACAACTTGCTTGCCATCGGAAGAATAAGAAGGGGTGGTATTGATGCTGCTATTATTGGTTAATTTTGCAGTTTTGCCTGTTAAAGAATTTAATTCATAAACATTGCTACTTCCGCCTTCGATAACTGACAGAAGAATTAAATTAGAATCTTTTGGATTAACGTTTGGTGCAAAACTGGTACCAGAAAAATTTCCAAGTTTTTTGAGAATTTTATCTTTGATATTCAATTTATAAAGTTGCGCGCCATTTCCAGCATATCTTAAAAAGATAATTTCATTAGGTTTTTTAGAAATAACCGGAGTTAATACTAAATCAGATCCATTGGTTAAATATTTTCTATTTTCCCCATTAAAATCCATTATTGCGATTCTTTTAACTTTTTTTAACTCAGTTCCGCTTTCGGCAACATAAACAATTTGACTATCAAAATGACCTGATTTTTCACCAGAGATTGATTTATATATTTCATTAGAAATTACATTGGACATTTTGTTATAACCGCCTTTTCCGGTGGAATAATATTTTCCAAAAAGCTGCCTTTCATCTAGAATATCCCATAGCCTAAGCTTAATTTCCATATTGCCCAGCACATCAATTACTACATCTCCAACTAACATTGCACCAATTCCAAGTGCGCTATATTTATCAAAATCAGGAATTTGTTCAGTGTTGAGAATTGGTTTGTTATTGGTTGGGGATTTTTCTTTTGCTGGAATCAAACTGACTTCACCTGATTTTTTTGAAACTTCAAATAAATTAGTGCTTTCTAAATTATATTTGATGCCATTTAGAATTTTTTCAACTTCAGCTTTAAACTCAGGATTTTTGCTATCAAAACCATAAATTAGAAGTTTAGTCTTTGGAATTTCTTCTTTATCAATGCTAAAACTAATTCCGGCACTAGCTGTAGAAATAGAAATTAAAAAGCATAATAAACCTATAAAACTTGGGTAAAACTTCGTTTTCATTCTAAACTTTCTATAACAATATTATTATTGGTGTAAATACAAAGATCGGCAGCAATTTTCATTGATTTGGTTAAAATTTCTTTAATTTCTAATTGATCAATTCCAATCAAGGCACGGGCAGCAGCTAAAGCAAAATTGCCACCAGAGCCAATTCCAATCACGCCATCTTCTGGCTCTAAAACATCACCATTTCCGGTTAAAACCAGAGAAACATTTTTATCAGCAACAATCATCATCGCTTCTAGCCGACGCAAATATTTATCAGTGCGCCAATCTTTTGCAAGTTCTACGCAAGCTCTGGTTAATTGGCCGGGATATTGTTCTAATTTAGCTTCTAATCTTTCAAATAATGTAAAAGCATCAGCGGTAGCACCAGCAAAGCCACCGATAATTGAACCGTCACCCAATCTTCTGACTTTTTTAGCGGTGGATTTTAAAATAGTATTGCCAAAAGAAACTTGACCATCACCAGCAATGGCAACTTTGCCATTTTTTCTAACCGATAAAATTGTGGTTCCGTATAATAAATTATTTTTATGCTCTATCATTAGCAAACTTCAAATGGGATTTTTAGATGTAGATTATTAAAGGCTCTAACCTATTATCTATTTAATGTAAATAAACTCAATAAATTTATTAGAAAAATGAATTTTCTCAGAGCATTAAAATCTTACGTTAAACCTGATATTTTGGTGATATTATTTCTTGGTCTTTCATCAGGTTTGCCATTAGCTTTAATTCTTTCAACTCTTAAAGCTTATTTAGTTGATGGTGGAGTTGATTTAAAAACAATTGGGCTTTTTTCCGTTGCTTCTCTTCCTTATAGTTTAAAATTTCTTTGGGCACCAATAGTAGATTCGTTAGAGATTCCATATCTAACTCAAAAATTAGGTAAGCGCAGATCTTGGATGATTGTCACTCAATTTTTGTTGATGATATTAATTGCTTCAATTGGATTTTATAATGCTGGTGAGGATATTAAAATTATTGCTATTTTAGCTCTTGCGGTTTGTTTTGTTTCAGCCACTCAAGATATTGTAGTCGATGCTTATCGTATTGAAGAAATTAAACCAGAAGATCAAGGGATTGCAACCGGAATGTATGTTTATGGTTATCGAATTGGTATGCTGATTTCTGGGGCATTAGCACTGTTTTTGTCAGATTTAATTGATTGGAGTTTAGTTTATTTAATTATTGCTTCAGTCATGATGATTGGAATTATCACCACAATGATCGCTAAAGAAGATTTAAAGCGAGCAAAAAACCAATCTCATAATTTGGTAGAATGGTTTAAAAATTCGGTGATTTCACCATTAACTGATTTTTTTCATCATCCGAAATGGTATATTGTTTTTCCTTTTATAATTGCCTTTAAACTAGGCGATGTTTTTGCTGGAACTCTAACCTTACCATTTCTTCTAGATATTGGTTTTAGTAAAACTGAAATTGCTCAAATTGTTAAAACTTTTGGTTTATTTGCCACTCTATTTGGTGTTTTTATCGGTGGTATTTTAGTTAAATCTTGGGGCTTAAACAAAAGCCTCTGGATTGCCGGAATATTACAAATGACATCTAATTTAGCTTTTGCCTATCAAGCGGAACTTGGTCATTATACCCCATCACTTTATGCTGTAGTGTTTATTGAGAATTTTAGTGGTGGTATTGGTGATGCTGTGTTTGTGGCTTATTTAAGCAGTTTGTGTAATGTTGCTTTCACCGCAACTCAATATGCTATTTTGGTTTCTTTTGCTACTATGAGCAGAAGTATCTTATCAAGCAGTGCCGGTGTATTTGCTGAATTACTAGGCTGGAGAAGTTTTTTCTTTCTTTCCGCTATTATTGCTATTCCTGGTTTATTGCTATTGTCAATTTTAACCAGCAAATTTTTTATTAAAAAACCCTAATGTCAATTTCCCTACTTTCAGAAGAGCAAAAACAGGCAATTTATGCCATTGAAGATGGTGACAGTATTTTTGTTACAGGAAGTGCCGGAACTGGAAAGTCATTTCTATTACAATATTTAAGAAGAAATTATTTAGGAGCTGGTCTTCATATTACTGCTAGCACTGGAATTGCTGCAGTAAATATTGGTGGACAAACTTTGCATTCTTGGAGTGGAATTGGTTTAGGAAATATGCCTCTTGAGGCCACTATTCAAAATGTATTTTCAGTCAAATTCAGTAAACTTCGCAGAAGAATTAAAAATGCTAAAATGCTGGCTATTGATGAAATATCAATGATTTCCAGTACAACTTTTGATTTGCTTGATGGTGTTTTTAAAGCAGTAAGAGGAAATGAAAAACCATTTGGTGGTTTGCAAATGATTTTATTTGGCGATTTTTTACAACTTCCGCCTGTTGAAAGAAGCGGAGAGGTTAATTTTTGTTTTTCTTCCGAATCTTGGAAAAATCTTGATCCACGCACTTTTATTTTAAAAAAAGTTTTCCGTCAACAAGATCAACAATTTGTTAATTTACTGGATAATATTCGCTTTGGTACCATTGATGAAAATGATATAAATTTACTCAAATCACGGATTAATTTAAATGATGTTAATTCAAGTATAAAGCCAACTATGCTGGTTACTCACAATGCTCAGGTAGATTTAATTAATCGGGAAGAATTAAAGAAAATTCCTGAAGCCAGTAAATTTTTTGTCGCTGAATTTATTGGTGATTCTGCCAAGTTTGATTTTTTACGTAAAAATTGTTTAGCCTATGAAAGGCTGGAATTGAAGCTTGGATCACAAGTTATGATGTTAAAAAATACTTATCAAAAAGATGGAATTATTAACGGTTCCCTTGGAATTATTCGGGGATTTTCTGATAAAAAAGAGCATCCAATTGTAGAATTTCAAAATGGTAAAAAATTAACTATCAGTCCAGAAGAATGGGCTTTAGAGAAGTTTGATGAAGAAAAAAGAGAAGCCAAGATTGAAGCGCAAATGATTCAAATCCCATTAATTTTATCTTGGGCAATCACTATTCACAAATCTCAGGGAATGACACTAGATAAGGTTCGGTGCGATTTAAGTAAAGTTTTTGCTGATGGACAAATTTATGTGGCATTATCCAGAGTAAAAACTATTGAAGGGTTATATATTGATGGTCTTGATTTTAGAAGGATTAAAGCTAATAAGGCGGTGGTTGAATTTTACCAAGGTAATTCGCTTAGCTGTACCTGAAAAACATTTATGAAAAAGCACTATCAAGCTTTATCCAATAATGGCCAGGGTATTTTTTGGATTATTATTACCTGTTTTTTAGTCTCAATAATGATTTCTATTGTGCGCTATTTGTCTAAGGATATGCATGTTTTTCAAATTGTAATGATGCGCAATTTTTTTGGTTTGTTATTTTTTATTCCATCAGTTGTTAAAAATCGCTCCAATATTTTACGCACTAACAATCTTAAGCTTCATATTGCCAGAGGACTAACCGGTTTATGTTCAATGTTAATTTGGTTTTATACTATAACTTTAATTCCGCTTCCCGAAGCGGTTTCGATCACTTTTATTGTACCGGTTCTAACCACTATTGCGGCAGCAATCTTTCTTAAAGAAAAAGTTAACAATAAAGCTTGGATATCTCTGGCTATTGGTTTTATTGGCGTTTTAATTATAATAAGACCAGGTTTTAATGATTTTCAATTTGCCTATATTTTTGCTTTAATTACTACTCTACTTTGGACTGGATCTAATATTTTGGTTAAAACCATGACCAAAACTGAGAAGTTGGAAACTATAACTTTTTATGTCTTATCTATTGCCTTGATATTATCTATTCCAATTGCCGCACCCTACTTAAAACCAATCAGTTTGATCAATATTTTATGGTTGGCAATTATGGGTGGAGTGGCTAACATATCTCACACCGCAATGTCTCGTGCTTATTCCAAGGCTGATATTTCAGTAGTGCAGCCTTTTGATTTTACCAGATTAATTTTTATTTCAATTATTGCTTACTTTGCCTTTGGGGAAGTCATTAACGTCTGGATGATACTAGGCTCTTTGCTGATATTTTTTAGTACAATCTATTTATCACCGATTAGCAAAAAGGGAAATATGAATTTAGTTAAAAAATTCTTTGGCAAGAAATCGCAAAATTCTTCAAATCAGATTGGCATTGATATGTAAAAAATATGGTTAAAAATATCTTATTTATCATTGAAAAAAATATTATTGAAGATGGTGTTAAATCCACTAATAATTACGGCGGTGACACTTCATTAATTTTTGCTGCAATGCAAAAAGCATCTTCAAATATTCGTATATTTCTAACTAACTCCAACTTAGTTACTAACCAAAATGGTGCTTTATTGGTTAGAGAAATTTCCGCGTCTAATCTTGCCGAATTAATTCTAGAAAAAGCTGAAGGTTATTTTTCAGCAGCTCTTGATTACATTGTTTCCAAGCCGATTGAAAAACATTTTTCCAATTTTATTTTAAAAGAAAAAATCTGGATGAATCCAAATGATTTTTCTCAAATTTATAATCGCGCTGAACCAGCTTCATTAACTGAAAAATATTATCAAAAATTAGAATATATTTTTGCTAAACAAACCCAGAAAAATCAAATTCATAATGATCCGAAAATATGCAGTAAAATTAGCGATAAACAATCAATTTATGAATTAGATCAGCAATTGTCAGAAAAGCAAAAATTAGGTTTTGATACCATGATCATTGATCTTGATAATTTGAATGAAATTACTGATAAAAAATTGGTAGAGTTTCAAAATAATCGTTCACTTTGTATTAAGCCATATAATTGGTTTGGTGGTATTGGAGTAATTTTGCATAAAGGAGCCTTAACTGTTCAAAAATTAAATGAATATTTAAAACAAATTAAGCAAGAAATTTTTGAAGATGCAAAAAAAATGGTAAATGGCGATGAAGAAGAAGCCAGTAAATTAGCAGTTTTACCTAAGATAATTATCCAAGAACAGGCTCTATATCCGCATTTTGGTGATCTTCGAATTTTGGTGGCTAAAGGAAAAATTGTGGGTGGATTTTTACGGGTTCCAAAAAGAGG
>CAMDAI010000043.1 GCA_945888585.1 Rickettsia typhi
TTTGTGTTAGTTATGAGGCTTAAAAACAGCAGCAAAATTTCCTTATTGGTTATACTTGTCATATCGTTACTGGTAATTCCTCCTTACTATTTTTTTGTTCACAAAAAAGCACCAAAAGCTTTAAATACAAATGATACTTGGACAGGTGAAGGTTATTCTGGTTTTCGTGATTTAGTTGTGGTTAATGGCAAGAAACATATGATATCAACTTCTCATGAAATGGCCTCTATTGCTGGTCAGGAAGTTTTAAAAAAAGGTGGTAATGCTATTGATGCCGTAATTGCCGCTCAAATGGTTTTAAATGTAGTTGAGCCTCAATCTTCAGGTATTGGCGGGGGTGCATTTTTATTATACTATAATGCTAAAACTAAAGAAACTCATTACTATAATGGTCGAGAAACCGCGCCACAATCTGCGAGTGACAAAATCTTTTTAGATGCCAATGGCAAGCCAAGAGAGTTTAGTGATGTTATTCATGGAGGCTTATCAGTTGGAACCCCTGGTTTATTAAAACTTCTAAAAGCAGTTCATGAAAAATATGGAAAATTACCTTGGGAAGAATTATTTGATCCAGCCATTAAAATAGCAGATGTTGGTTTTCCAATGGACAACAGAATTACAGTAATTACTAATAATCTAAATTCTCTAAAAGAATTCGATCCTCTAGCTAAATTTTATTATGATAAAGATGGAAAATCTAAACCAATTGGTGATTTGATTAGAAATCCGGAATTATCCGATACTTTTAAAATTATTGCTAAAGAAGGAATTGATCCATTTTATAATGGCAAAATTGCTGATGATATAGTTGCTGCGGTTAAAGATTCTAAAATTAATCCTGGATATTTGTCTAAACAGGATTTAGAGGATTATCAAATAAAAGAGGGTGATTTAATTTGCGGAACTTATCGGGTTAAATATAAAATTTGCTCAATGCCACTTCCTAGTTCTGGAGGGGTTACCATGTTACAAATTTTAGGAATTTTAGAAAATTTTGATTTATCTAAAATGAAGCCATCTTCTCTAGAGGCAGTGCATTTAATTTCAGAAGCAACAAGATTAGCTTATGCTGATCGTAATAAATATTTGGCTGATGTAGCTAATGTTCCGGTTGCTGAAATGCTTGATAAGAGTTATTTAAAAGAAAGAAGTGCTTTAATTAATTTATATAAAGCTATGCCGAAAGTTGAGTCAGGAATCTTCTTAGGATCTGATAAATTGGGCTATGTTATTAATGATAAAAGTGAGCGTTCTTCAACAACAAACATTTCAGTAATTGATGATGAAGGTAATGCTATAGTTATGACTAGTTCAATTGAATATTTATTTGGCTCCGGGCTAATGGTCGATGGCTTTGTTTTGAATAATCAATTAACTGATTTTTCTTTTGTTCCAGAAATTGATGGAAAGCCGGTAGCTAACCGTTTAGAGCCTAAAAAACAGCCTATAAGTTCGATGAGTCCAACTTTTATTTTTAATAATGATAATGGAAAATTATTGATGGTAGTTGGATCTCCTGGCGGCCATAGGATTATTCAATATGTAGTTAAAACAATTATTGCCAATTTAGATTGGAATATGGACATTCAAAAAGCAATTTCTCTTCCAAATCATGTAGTGTTAAATGATATAATTGAATTGGAGAACAGAACTTCTTTAGTTGAATTACAAAAAAAATTGGTTGAGATGGGACATAAAACTAAAATTGTAGACATTACTAGCGGAATAAGCGCAATTACTGTTAGTGATAGCGGTTTATCTGGCGGTGCTGACCCAAGAAGAAGTGGGATTGCGGCAGGATTTTAAATATTTTTAATATTATTATGAAAGTACTAATTTTTAAGCCAGCCAAAACCACAATGCAATCCGGTAAGGCTGGAACCAGTAAATGGCTAATTAAATATATTGAGCAGGAAAAAACCAGATCAACTAATAATGTTATGGGATGGACTAGTTCTGACAATACCGAAACTCAGATCAAATTGAAATTTAATAGTAAAGAAGAAGCTATTAAATATGCAATGGAACAAGATTATGATTATATTGTAGAAGAGCCGGAATTAGCCAAAGTCAAAAAGAAATCATACGCTAGTAATTTTACTAGCTAGCCGTCACTTAATTAATTTTATTTTCATGCCAAAAATTTATCAGCTGTTGATCGAAAAAATCAATAATAAAAATGCCTTGATAGAAAGTTGGTTTCAAGAGAAATTTTCTAAAAATAAACCGCTATTTTATAACTCAGTTGATCTTAGATATTCTGGTTTTAAAATTGCTCCAATTGATACAAATTGTTTTCCGGCCGGATTTAACAATCTTTCCCAAAACTCTAAAATAATAGCCCAAACGGCAGTCAGAGATTTTTTAAAAAATAATTTTCCAGATGCAAAAAAAATTCTCATTATTCCAGAAAATCATACTAGAAATTTTAGATATTTAGAAAATGTTTTAGCGCTTGCCCAAATTATTTCTGGAGTTGTTCAGGTTGATATTGGAAGTTTAATTCCTGAAATTGAAAATAATTTGGAAATTGATTTAGAAAATGGCAAAAAGATTATTTTACAAAAATTACTAAAAAATGGTGATAAAATTTTTACTAAAAATATCAAAAGTGGGGATATTTTTATTCCTGATTTAGTTATTTCTAATAATGATTTTACTGATGGTATTCCTGATTTTTTGAAAGATATAGATCAACCAATTGTTCCTTCAGCTGCACTTGGCTGGCATCAAAGAACTAAATCAATTCATTTTGGAATATATAATAATTTAGCAAAAGAATTAGCTAATCTTATTGATATTGATCCATGGTTAATTTCAACTATGCACTATACTTGCAATGAGATCAATTTTAAGGAGGGTAAGGGAGCCCAATATTTAGAAAATCAAGTTGATAAATTAATTTTAGAAATCAAAGAAAAGTATCAAGAATATAAGATAGATGCCGAGCCATATTGTTATATCAAAGCTGATAGCGGAACTTATGGTTTAGGAATGATGACAGCCAAATCTTCTATGGATATAGCTGAAATTAATAAAAAAGAACGCAACAAAATGAACATCATCAAAGGTAATGTTCAAAATACTCACGTTATTATTCAGGAAGGAATTTTAACCATTGATCGAGTTAAAAATATTATTGCTGAGCCGATGATTTATTTGGTCAATGGTCAGGTGGTTGGCAATTTATTTAGAGTTAATGAAAGTAGAAATAATATGATAAGTCTCAATGCGGCTGGTATGAGTTTTTATGATATGGATGATTTAAATGATGATGAATTGTTTTTGGGTTTGCCTAAAAATGAAGTGGTAAAAATTTATTCTTTAATAGCAAGATTAGCGGCGTTAGCTGCTTCCTCTGAAAGTTATTAGTAATCCTATGAAAAAACCAATTATTATAATTGTTGCCGACTATCGGGAAGGTAGTGAAACTGGCTATTCTAAGCGTTCTCATTATGCTTTAGGAAAAAATTATGTCGATATGATTAATCGTGCTGAAGGTGCAGCAATAATTGTTCCTTACGATTATGAAATGATAGATGATTATTTAAATATTGCTGATGGTTTAATGATTGTTGGTGGTTATTTTGATATTGATCCAAGAAGATATGGAGATTTAGAGATTCATCCAATGGTAAAATTTAACAAAACTAGAGAAGAATTTGAAGATAAGATAATTTCCAAAGCTTTGGAAAGAAAAACTTTACCGATTTTTGGAATTTGCAACGGTATGCAATTAATTAATGTAATTCATGGTGGTTGTGTAATTCAGCATGTTCCGGATCAAGATGGTTGTATAGATCATGAACAATGTAATAATCCGGAATTTAATGATTATCACAAACCATATCATTTGGTTAAAATTGAAAAGGATAGTAAGATCTTTGAAATTGGTGAAAAAGAAGAAATTAAAGTTAATTCTTCTCATCATCAAGCGGCTAAAAAAGTTGGTTCTGATATTAGAATAGCAGCTAGGGCTATCGATGGTGTAATTGAAGCAATTGAACATAAAACTCATCCATTTTGTATTGGAGTTCAATGGCATCCAGAATATGTATCAAGTGAAATTGATGCTAAATTATTTTTTGCCTTTGTTAAAGCTTGTTTAAAATATAATAAATCTAAATCATAAAATGACCATAAAAGAAATTAAAGGCGAGAGAATTGCTAAAGTAATTGCCAGAAGCGGATATTGTTCAAGAAGAGGTGCAGAAGAATTAATTGTTGAGGGTAGGGTTAAGGTTAATGGCGTAACTATTGAAAGCCCGGCTGTAATAATTACTGATCAATCAATTAAAATTGATAATCAGTTAATTAATAAAAAAGAGCCAACTAAATTATGGGTTTTTCATAAGCCGAAAGGTTATATTACAACTTCTAAAGATCCTGAGGGCAGAAAAACAATTTTTGAAATTTTGCCTAAAAATCTTCCGCGAGTAATTTCAGTTGGAAGATTAGATATCAACACTGAAGGTTTATTAATTTTAACTAATGATGGCGAAGCATCACGCTATATGGAACTTCCTAAAAATGCTTGGACCAGAAATTATCGAGCTCGGGTTTATGGAATAATTGATATGGAAAGATTAAAAAAGTTAGAAAACGGCATTAGAATTGACGGTGTAGTTTACGGATCAATTAAAGTTGAAATGGAGCAGGAAAGAGATTTTAATTCTTGGTTAAAAGTTTCTTTAAGCGAAGGAAAAAATCGCGAAATTAAAAAGGTATTTGAATATTTCGGTCTTCAGGTTAATCGTTTGATTAGAACTTCATTTGGCCCATTTCACTTGGGAAATTTACCTATTGGTGCAGTTAAAGAAGTTCCAGCAAATGTAGTAAAGGAAACCTTAGGAAAAATTTTGAATTAATTTCTGTTCAATTTCTCCGATAGTTTTAAGAAAGAAGTCACGCTTTAGAAGCCCAGGATGAGGAATTTGCAATTTTTCTTTGATATCAATTTTTAAGTTATCAATTAAAATAATATCTATATCAATTTCTCTTGGTCCCCATTTTCCGCGGTGGGTTCGGCCTAAATCATTTTCAATTTGTTTGATAATTTCTAGAATTTTAAGTGGTTCAAATTTATTTAAATCAACATCGGCACTTAAGGCTAAATTAAAAAAATCCATATCCCATTCTTTTGGAGAATCTGGTAAAAGCAAAGCTTTATTTTCAAGGATTGATGATTGTTTTAAGTTAGTTAATTCCAGTTTTTTTTGAAGCTCTTTAATGGCATTTTTCAAATAAGCTTTACGATCTCCAACATTTGATCCTAAAACGAAAACTATTCTTTTTTTTAGCATTTTTAAAAAAATGATTTAATGTAGAAGCTTGTTGCCGTCAATGTAAATCATTAAAAATCATGAGTCAAAATCTAAAAGAAAATCTTGGGGAAATTTATCTAAATAATCAGTCTTGGCCTTTTATTGAAGCCAGAAGAATTTTGGAAAAAATTGGCGGAAAAACTCCAGCCAAAGGTTATGTGTTATTTGAAACTGGCTATGGCCCATCAGGATTACCGCATATCGGAACTTTTGGTGAAGTGGTTCGAACTTTATTTGTAAAACATGCGTTTGAGTGTTTGGCGCCCGAAATTCCAACTCGTTTATTTTGTGTTTCCGATGATATTGATGGGCTGCGTAAAGTGCCGGATAATGTACCGAATCAAGATTTAGTTCGCACCAATTTAGGAAAACCACTGACGAAAGTTCCAGATCCCTTTGGAACTCATGAAAGTTATGGTCATCACATGAATGCTAGGCTTCGTTCTTTTTTGGATCGCTTCGGATTTGAATATGAATTTATTAGTGCTACCGATAAATATAAATCAGGAGCATTTGATTCTACCATGCTGCGTGTTTTAGAAAAATATGACGAGATTATGGCAATTATGCTGCCAAGCCTAGGTTCTGAGCGTCAGGAAACCTATAGTCCATTTATGCCAATTGACCCAGAAAGCGGAAAAGTGATTGATAAAGGTGTGAAAGGTGTAAATAAAGCCAAAGGAACTGTTATTTATATTGATGAAAATAATAAGGAAAAAGAAATCCCAGTAACTGGTGGAAACTGCAAGTTGCAATGGAAAGTAGATTTTGGAGCAAGATGGTACAGCTTAGAAGTAGATTATGAAATCTATGGAAAAGATCACTATCCCAATGAAAAAATTTATCGTTCTATTTGTGAAGCTTTAGGAAAAACTCCACCAGTTAATTTTTTCTATGAAATGTTTTTAAGTGAAGATGGAGCTAAAATTTCTAAATCAGCCGGAAATGGAATTTCAGTGGAAGAGTGGTTGAAGTACGCTCCAGAAGAGTCAATAGCACTTTACATGTATCAAAAACCTAAAACTGCTAAAAGGCTTTATTTTGATGTAATTCCAAAAGCAATGGATGAATATTTAACATTTTTAAATTCATACCCAACTGAAGATGAGGCTAAGAGAATAGATAATCCAGTGTTTCACATTCATTTTGCCAAGCCTAATAAACCTGTTCCAAAACTAGAATTTAATTTAAGCTATTCACTTTTATTAAATTTAGCCAGCGCTTGCAACCCAGAAAATGATTCGGTTCTTTGGGGTTTCATTTCTAAATATCAAGATGGCGGGGAAAAAATATTAACCAAAGAAAATTCTCCACTTTTAGCTAAAATGGTGAATTGTGCTATCAGCTATTATAATGATTTCATTAAAGCTAATAAAAAATATCGCGGGGCAACTGAAATTGAAAAAGCGGCAATTCTAGATTTAAAATCAACCCTACAAAATATGGATAAAAATGCTGATGCGGCTTTTATTCAAACTCAAGTTTTTGAAATTGGAAAAAAACATGGCTATGAAAAAAATATGCGTGATTGGTTTTCCGCTCTTTATCAAATTTTGTTAGGCCAAGATCAAGGCCCAAGGATGGGCTCATTCATTGCTCTTTACGGAGTTGATGGATTTGTAAAGATGATTGAAGAAAAACTAAAATGACAAAAGAAATAGAAACATTTTTTATACATTTTGATACCAGAGGAAATGATGGGGAAGTGATTCATCAAATATCTCTTGAAACTTTTATTAAAACCTCACAAAGTCTAAGAAAAATCCTTGATGGTCTTAATCAAGAATTTTTTAATAAAAAACTAGAAGATATTGAAATTTTAGTTTTGCCACCTGAGGATGGAGGTCTTCTTCAGAAACTTGCGTTTATAATTACTACTCTCAGTGCCTGTACTATATTGCCAATTATTTCAGAAATATCAATTGGGGCCTATACTGAGATTACTGGTGAGGAACCAAAAGAAACTGGACAAACTCTTATTAAGCTAGTTAAAAAATTCTTGGAAACAGACAATGATGAATTACAAAACAAAAAAATAATACAAAGAAATTTCCCAAAATCCTTTGCTGGACGCAGTGATTTCTACAATGCTTGTATAGCTGATGATTCAATTAAAGGAGTTGAGTTTTGCAAAGATTATCAATTTATTACTAGATCAAAATTTATTAATTTTTGCAATAAACCAATAGAAAATAAACTGCTTCCTGAATATAAAATTCACAAATTAGCAATACTTCTTTCAGTAACTAATAAGCCATCAAAAAAGAAAGGGAAAGAAACTAAATTAAATTGGAAAGGTCAAGATACTACAAATAAAAAAATATTAGAATTTTCTTTAGAAGATGGTAATTTTAATACAAGTTTTATCAATGGAAAATATCCTTTAGATGGTAACCTCGGTAATGTAATGATTGCAGATTTTGTATATCATAAAGTTGAAGTTGATGGGGAAATAGATCCAAAAAAAACAAGGATTGTTGCAACCAAGGTTTATTATTTTAACAAGGAAATCATTAAAATTCCCGATAATTTAAAAATTATAACAGTTGGAGAATCTGGAGAAACAAAAAATAGTTTGGAGCCAGACCTATTTAGCTCAATTAAACATTAAAAATCATTACTAAACAAAAATACCTAAAGAACTTTGATAATAATAATTGATGAGAGCGGAGAAATATCAACCAATAGTGTCAGACAATATTTTGTGCTTGGTTTAATTAAAGTGGAAGATTTTGAATCGGCAGAAAAAATTTCGGCAAAAATTTTAGATATTTCAAGAAGAACAAATCATAAAACTGAATTTAAATTTTCAAAAACCAGAAAAGAAAATAGAGTTGAGTTTTTAAGATCAATTAAAGATTGTAAATTTAAATTTAGATGCTTGATAGTAGATAAAACAAGGTTACATAGCGGTTTTTTAAGAAATAATCCGAAAAAGGCTTACAATTTTTTTCTAAAACAATTGTTAGAAAAAACAGAAATTGAACAAAATTCTTTAATTCAAATTGATGGAAATTCTCCTAAAGAAATGAAGCAAGAGATTAATTCCTATTTAAAGAATTTTGGTATTCAATATAAAAAATTAGAATTTTTTGATTCTAGAAAAAATAGGTTGATACAATTAACCGATATGTTTGTAAGCTCGGTTGGATCAAAATATAATGGTAAAAATGAAGTTTATTATAATTTAATTAAGGAAAAGATAGAAGATGAGTGGATTTTTAAATAGAGTTGGCGCCTTGAATTTATCTCCCTCGAGATACGAAGCTTAGAGTTTCCATACGGAAATCGTCACAAATAAATTCAAGGACTTCGGTAGAAATTATTATTATTATTATTATTAATTTTGCAAAAGATTTTTATGTTAACTAATCAAATTCGCTCCAAATTTTTAGATTATTTTGCTAAAAATGGTCATGAAATTTTACCATCAGCGCCACTTGTTCCCCATAATGATCCAAGTTTGATGTTTACCAATGCTGGAATGGTGCC
>CAMDAI010000044.1 GCA_945888585.1 Rickettsia typhi
TCAAGTGCCATTACCAAAATTTTCTAGAGTTTTAGCAATGCCAAAATCTCCTAAAGTTGGTGGAGACAAATTAATTACTTTTTCAATTACTGAGCAAGTTCCTTTAAAAGATGTATTAATGGAATTAGGGCGTGTTGCAAAAATTGATGTTGATATTGATCCAGCAATTGATGGAACTGTAATTATCAGTGCTAAGGATCGCCCTTTAATTGAGGTTATTGATCGTATCTGTGAAATGGGTGGTATTAGATATACCTATAAGGATGGTATTTTGAATTTTGAAAATGATGATCCATATGCCAAGCATTATATTGTTGATTATTTATCAACTGGTCAATTATGGGGAGAGGTTCAGACAAATGTAACCGCCATTTTAGGTGCTGATGCAAGTAATTCCATTTCAATTAATAAAACTGCTGGAATTATGACTATTTATGCCGATTCTAAGCAGCATAAAGATATTGATTTATACCTGAAAGAAGTTCAAAAGAATGCGTCAGCTCAGGTTTTAATTGAGGCTAAAATAGTTGAGGTTACCTTAAGTGATGAGTATAAAACTGGTATTGATTGGTCTTGGACAGCTAAAAATGGAGTTGATGTATTAAAAACTTCTGGTGGTTTTAGTTCAGCCAGTCCAGTTACATTAGTTCTTGGTGATGCTAAGAGATTTTTTCATGGAAGCTTGAATGCTTCAATTAGTGCTTTGGAAACTTTTGGAACAGTTCGTGGAATTTCAAGTCCTAGGGTGACTGCAATGAATAATCAAGATGCTAAATTAGATTTTACTAGTGATGTGGTTTATTTTAACGTTCAGTCAATAGTAAATAATTTAACTGGTCCAACTGGTGGTACTAATCCCCAGACAACTACAACATCAACGCCAGTTACAATATCTCAAGGTATTACTCTTAATATTTCTCCTTCGATTAATCTTAAAACTAAAGAAATTACCCTTAATGTTAAACCTGTATTATCAAAGCTTAATGGTTTCGCAGATGATCCAGTTAACAAGGGAAATAAGGTTCCTCAGATGGTAAAAAGAACATTAGATACTACAGCTAAAATCCAAGATGAAGAAGTTCTGGTTATTGGTGGATTAATGTCTGATGATTCTAGTGTTAATGAGACTGGGGTTCCATTTTTAAATAGAATTCCTATTTTAGGATATTTATTTAAAAGCAATAGCCAAACATCTAGAGTGACAGAAACTGTAATTTTTATTAAGGCCACTATAATTAATAGCGGTAATGCTACTTCTAAGTCTGATCGAGACTTTCATGATAAATTTGATCTTAATCCTAAGCCATATCTTTAGATAATTTATGTATTCAATTTTTAAATATATATTTTTAACAGCGATTAGAGATTGGTTATATGTTGGCCTTTTTTTGTTACTCTTAGCGGCATTTGGAATATCAATTGTTTTGGGTGGAACCGCTTTGGTGGAAAGAAATCCAATGACAACATCTTATATTGCTGGTGCTGGTCGAATGATTTTTGCAATAGGAATGATTTTATTTGTATGTTTTCATATACGCAGGTCGTTTGATAATAAAGAAGTTGAATTTATTTTATCAAAATCAATTTCCAGACATAAATTTATTTTTGCATATTTGCTTGGTTTTAGTCTGGTTGCTTCGATAGTTTTAGTTATAATAATAGTGCCATTATTTTTTATTCAATCGGGCGGATTTGGATTGTTTTATTGGGCTTTAAGTTTGTTTTTAGAAATAATAATATTAATTTCTTTTGCCACCTTAGCGTCTTTAATTTTAAGAAGTGCAATTTCATCAGTATTGGCTTCGCTTGGTTTTTATATGATTTCCAGAATGATGGGATTTTTTGTATTAACTATAAAATTACCAGAATCTTTCAGAGATTTATCAACTTCTGATGAAGTTATGAAATCATTATTAAAAGTTCTATCGGTAGTTTTTCCTCGCTTAGATTTGTTTGCTAATAGTGAGTGGTTGGTTTATGGAATAGTTGATTTTTCCAATATAAAATTAATTATTATTCAGTCTTTAATTTATATTCCTCTTATGATTTTTATGTCTTTCTACGATTTTAATAATAAGCAGTTTTAGTTGTGAATATAACCAGAATATCTTTTTATCAAAACTCTTCACGAATTTTTTTCTTTATTTTCTTTTTGTTGTTTTTTATTCAGTTTGGTTTTTGGTTTAAAACTGAAAGTATAAAGCCAACAGTAGATATTGTACCGGAAGTCCCTAATAAATATGCAGTTGAGGCTCTTTCCCTTGGGGATAAGCAGTTTTATTTTCGGTTTTTAGCAATTAAATTGCAAAATGCTGGCGATAGTTTTGGTCGTTTTACAGCACTTCAGAAGTATGATTATAGTAAGTTATATCAATGGTTTACTATGCTAGATGGATTAGATAAGCAATCCAGATTTGTTCCGTCGCTTGCTGCTTATTATTTTTCTCAGACACAAAAAAAAGAAGATAATCGATATATTGTACAATATTTGGATGAGCATTCTTCTGCAGATATTGATCATAATTGGTGGTGGTTATTCCAAGCTACAATGATTGCCAAATCAAGTTTGAAAGATAAAAAATTGGCTTTAGATCTGGCTTATAAAATGAGTCAAAATAATGTTAAAGAAGCTCCAATTTGGACTAAACAAATGCCGGCTTTTATTCATGCTGAGCTTGGTGAAGATTGTTCTGCATTTTCAGTAATTAATCAAATTTTAAAAGAAAATGAAGCTGGAGTTAGAGAAATTAAGCCAGAAGAGCTTGATTTTATGCGTTATTTTATTAAAAATCGTTTAGATGGCTTACAGGAGAAGAAATTTGATCCAAGGAAGTGTAAAAATAAAAAATGAGTTGGCAAAAAATCGATCAAGTTAAAATAAAAAAAATTATTAATGATGCTTTAGATGAAGATCTGAACGGTCTTGGTGATGTAACCTCCAATCTTACTATTCCTGAAAATAAAAAAATAAAATTTCAAATAGTTACTCGTGAAAAGTTGGTTTTGTGTGGTGTTGATGTGGTTATGATGGTTTTTAATGAGGTGTCCAGAAGATTTAATAATGGTAATGAATTAAAGATAAAAAGATATTTTATTGATGGTAAAATTTTACCAAAAAATAGCATTATTATCTCAGGATTATGGAATGCCAGATTGGTTTTTGTTGCTGAAAGAGTGGCATTAAATTTAATTCAACATTTAAGTGGTATTGCTTCTGAAACCAGAAAATATGTGGATTTGGTTGCTAATAAAAAAACAAAAATTTTAGATACCAGAAAAACTATTCCGAATCTTAGAATTTTACAAAAATATGCAGTTAAAGTTGGTGGTGGAAAAAATCATCGTATGGGTCTTTATGATGCAGTTCTAATCAAAGATAATCACATTGCAGCAGCAGGTGGTGTTGAAAATGCTGTTATTCTGGCTAGAAAAGCTAAAATGGTAATTGAAATTGAATGTGACAATCTTGCTCAAGTTGCGGAAGCAATCAATGCTAAGGCTGATATTATCATGTTGGATAATATGAGTTTGATGCAAATTAAGAAAGCGGCAAAATTAATTGGGAATAAAGCAAAAATTGAAGTTTCTGGCGGAATTAATTTAAAAAAAATTAAAGCAATTTCTAAAACTGGGGTTGATTATATTTCAGTTGGAGCTTTAACTCATTCGGTAAAAGCTGTTGATATTGGTTTAGACATAATTTCATGATAATAAAGCAAGCATTTATTTTAGCGGCAGGAAGAGGTGAGCGTATGAAACCTCTGACTGATTATTTACCAAAACCTTTGGTTAAAATTGCCGGCATATCAATGTTGGATCGTGTTATTCAAAAAGTTTCCGCCCTAGCAAAAATTGAGAAAATTGTAGTAAATGCTTACTATTTGAGTGAAATGATTGAAACTCATTTAAAAGCCTTAAATGATAGTAAAATTATTCTTTCAAAAGAAACTGAAAAGTTAGAAACCGGTGGTGGATTATTGAAAGCAATGCAATTTTTTAACCCAAATGAGCCAATTCTTTTAATTAATAGTGATGTAGTTTGGCAAGATGAAAATAACGAAGTACTAGATAAAATCATTAATGCTTTTGATATAAATGAAGACTCTATTTTGTTAGGATTGAAACCAAAGCATGAATTTTTAGGTTATTATGCCAGAGGAGATTTCAATTTTCAAAATGGTAAATTAAATAAGCCAGAAATTTACGACAGTTTAAGTCATGTTTTTGTGGGAATTCAAATAATTCATCCGAAAATTCTTCAGAATTGTCCAAAACCACCATTCTCAATGAATCATTTTTATAAAAATTTGGAAAATGTTAAAGGTGTAGAATTGTCGGGAAAATTTTTTCATGTTGGTGATATTCCATCGATTACTTTGACGGAGCAATATTTTTAGTAGTTATACTGAGTTATAGATGGTGAGCCCGAGACGATTCGAACGTCCGACCCACAGCTTAGAAGGCTGTTGCTCTATCCAGCTGAGCTACGGGCTCGTATTAATTCAGTAAAAACTGAAAGGAGGGCTTATCTAATATCAACCTCTTTAAAAAATCAAGAAAAATATCAAACAGAGCTTGCAAAATAAGTATTAATACTTAAATTTAAGCCCCGTTTTCTAGTGTTTAGAAAATATTAAATCTCGATATTGGCTAATTTAAGTGTCATTTGGTTTTCAATCCATTGATTAAATCCTTTATCTTCGTCGTAACTTAAATAAATAAAATATGTCTACTCAAAATTTTGATTTGCCTCAATTTACCATAAGACAATTACTTGAAGCAGGCGTTCATTTTGGTCATAAAACCATGCGTCGCAATCCAAAAATGTCTAAATATATTTATGGTGCTAAAAATGGCTTAAGCATAATTGATCTTGGTCAAACTGCCAATTTACTTCATAATGCTCTAAAAACTGCTAAGGAAGTTGCCAAAAATAATGGAAGAATTTTATTTGTTTCTACTAAAAAACAAGCCTTTGATGCCGTTTCTGAATCCGCCAAAAGATGTGGACAATATTATGTGAACGATCGTTGGTTGGGTGGAATGTTAACTAATTGGAAAACTGTTTCTGGTTCAATTAAAACTCTAAGAAAAATCGAAGATCAATTATCTAATGATGAGCTTGGTTTAAATAAAAAAGAAAGATTGGTTCTAGAGAGGCAATTGGGTAAATTAGAAATGGCTCTTGGTGGTATCAAAAATATGGGTGGATACCCAGATTTGGTATTCATTATCGATACCAATAGAGAAAATCTTGCAATTGCTGAAGCTAAGAAACTAGGAGTTCCAATTATGGCAATTCTTGATAGTAACTCTAACCCGGATGGAATTTTATATCCAATTCCAGGAAATGATGATTCTATCAAGGCAATTAAGTTATATTGCCGTTTATTATCTGATGCTATTCTTGCTGGAATCAAAGAAAATATGGCTTTATCTGGTGTTGATGTAAGCAAGTTAGAAAATATTGCTGATATTGAGGCTATTACTAAAAAAGATGATAAAAAGGCTAAAGATTTTACTAAAAGACCATTTAAAAAAGAAGTTGTAGAAGTAAAAGAATCTCTGGAAGAATCTGAAAGTAAAGTAGAAGAAAAAACTACAAATTTTAAAAATATTGCCAAAAAAGCTCCAGCTAAAAAACCAGTTGTGTCTAAAAAGACTTTCAATACTGGAAAGAAGCCAGCTCCAAAAAAGAAATAACTAAAACTGTCCTCTTAAATCTAAGGGGACGGTAATATTCAACTAAAATAAAAATTAAGAGGTTAAAATGGCGGATTTAGCATTAATTAAAAAACTTCGTGAAGCAACTGGATGTGGTATTTCTGATTGCAATAAAGCTTTAGCGCAGTGTGGTGATGATTTTGATAAATCAGTTGATTGGCTTAGAAAGAAAGGTTTATCAGCCGCAGTAAAAAAAGGTGGAAGAGTTACTTCAGAAGGTGTAGTAGCGGTTGCAGTAAATGGAAATCATGCAACAATTATTGAGGTAAATTCTGAAACTGATTTTGTGGCCAGAAATGAAAAATTTCAAAATTTTGTTCATGACATTTTAAAGGTTGCTGGAGAATTTGGTAATAATGTTGATAAATTAAAAGCTTCTAACTATCCATCTAAAACAGTATCTATTGAAGAAGAAACCAAAACCCAAATTGGTACCATTGGTGAAAATATTAACGTTAGAAGAATTGACAGTTTAGCAGTAAATCAAGGTGCGGTAGTTAGTTATATTCATAATTCAGTTGCTCCAAATTTAGGAAAAATTGCAGTTTTGATTGCTCTGGAATCAGCGGGCGATAAAGAAAAGTTAAATGAATTGGGAAAGCAAATTGCCATGCATGTTGCCGCTGCTAAGCCAGAAGCTTTAGATATTTCTTCAGTTAATAGTGAAAATTTAAAAAGAGAATCTGAAGTTTTAAAAGAGCAGGCCAGAGCTTCGGGAAAGCCTGAAAATATCATTGATAAAATGATTGAAGGTAGAATTAGAAAATATTATGAAGAAGTAGTTCTTTTAGAGCAAAATTTTGTTATGGATGATAAAATTAAAATTAAAGATCTAGTTATTTCTGTCGGTAAAGAAATCGGTTCTCCAATTTCTCTTAAAGGCTTCAAGCTATTTATTTTAGGTGAAGGTATTGAGAAAAAAGAAAATGATTTTGCCGCCGAAGTAGCTGCCGCAGTTAATGGTTAATTAACTTTATTTTTCTGAATTTTTAGCTAAAATGCCTAGAATTCAGTTTTAACATTCAAATCAATATATGCCGCAGCCCAAATATAAGAGAATTTTATTTAAGGTTTCTGGTGAATCAATGATGGGAGATCGTGAATTTGGTCATGATCCACAAGCAATTTCTAGGATTTGTCAGCAAATAATAGGAGCTTATAAAAAAAGTATAGAAATATGTGTTGTGGTTGGAGGTGGTAATATTTTTAGAGGTATTTCAGTTGCCGCTAATGGTATGGAGCGAGTTAGTGCTGATTATATGGGAATGCTTGCTACTTGTATTAATGCCCTGGCTTTACAAAGCGCTCTGGAAAAATTAGGAATTCAAACTAGAATGCAATCCGCGATTCCAATGGATACTATTTGTGAACCTTACATAAAAAGAAAAGCAGTACGTCATTTAGAAAAAGGTCGTGTAGTAATTTTTGCTGGTGGAACCGGAAATCCATTTTTTACAACCGATACAGCAGCAGTACTTCGTGCCGTTGAAACTAATTGTGATGTTATAGTTAAGGGTACTCAAGTTGATGGTGTTTACTCAGCTGATCCTAAAAAAGATCCAACTGCAATTCGCTATGATAATTTAACATATAGAGATGTAATTAAACAGGATTTAAAAGTAATGGATCAAACAGCAATCGCTCTAGCAAAAGATAATAAATTGCCGATTATGGTTTTCTCAATTAAGCAAGATAGTTTAGCAGATGTAGTTGCTGCTAAGGGTAAGTTTACAATCATTAGTTAGTCGTATTTAATATAAATAATTTGGAGATTTTATGACTTTAATAAATCAATTATCTGACAAAGCTAGAAAAAAAATGGAAGATGTAATGTCTTTTCTAAAAAGAGATCTGGATAGTATTAGCACTGGACGAGCAACACCAGCTCTGCTTGATTCAGTTAAGATTGAAGCTTATGGGAGTTTTGTGCCACTTTCACAGGTGGCCAGTGTTTCAGTTGCTGATGCTTCAACAATTACAGTACAGGCTTGGGATAAGACAATGGTAAAGCCAATTGAAAAAGGTATAATTAATGCTAATTTGGGTTTTAATCCAATGACTGATGGCCAGCTAATTAGAATTATTATTCCTAGACTGAGTGAAGAAAGGCGTCGTGATTTAGTAAAATTGGCTAAAAAATATGGTGAAGATAAAAAGGTTGCAGTTAGAAATTGTAGGCGTGATATTTTAGATGATTTTAAGAAAAATGAAAAAGAAATTGGAGCCTCCAAAGATCAAATTCATTCATTTAATGACGTTGTTCAAAAAATTACTGATGATTTTATTAAAAAAGTTGATGATGCAGTTATTCTTAAAGAGAAGGAATTGATGAAGGTTTGATGATTACTCAAGATCAATCTTTAAAAATCCCGAATCATGTTGCTATTATTATGGATGGTAATGCTAGGTGGTCTAAAGCACGTTCCTTGCCAACCAGTGCTGGACATAAGGCTGGATTAGAAGCGATTAAAACTTTAATTAAATCAGCTAGTAGCTTTGGTATAAAATATCTTACCATCTATGCTTTTTCTACTGAAAATTGGCAAAGACCAAAAGAAGAAGTTGGTTATTTGATGGAGATGATGAAATGGTATTTAAAAAGTGAAGTAAATCAATTAATTGAAAATGGTGTAAGAATTTTTATTTCAGGAAATCTAAAAAATCTTGATGAATCAACTAGAAATAGAATTAAAGAAATTGAAAAAATTACTACTAAAAATGATTTGATTACTTTAAATGTTGCATTTGATTATGGAGCAAGACAAGAAATGGTTGAAGCCATTAAAAAAATAGTGCTTGCTATCGAAGATAAAAAAATTACATTTGCCGATATAGATGAAAATTTGATTAGTAATAATCTCTATCACCCAGAAATTCCGGATCCTGATTTATTAATTAGAACTGCCGGAGAAGTCAGGGTAAGTAATTT
>CAMDAI010000045.1 GCA_945888585.1 Rickettsia typhi
AATGAACTGCTGGCTAGTAAATAACCAATTTTAGCTAAAATTGAACTACTAAAACCTTCTTTCAAAATTCCAGAAACCATTTTAGCCGTTCCTTCAATTGACTTTAAAACGATATTTCCACAAAAACCATCCGTAACCACAACATCAACGGTACCTTTAGCAATATCATCACCTTCAACATAGCCATAAAATGAGTTAGCAAGAATACTCTCTTTAATTAAAGCAGAAACGCCTTTAACAGCATCATTTCCCTTCATTTCTTCCGATCCAACATTCAAAACACCAATTGTTGGTTTTTCAATTTTTAACATAATTTTAGCAAAAGCATGACCCATAACCGCAAATTGATATAAAACTTCTGGACTACATTCAATATTAGCACCCATATCTAACATTACGGTGCCACACTTTTTCATATTGGGCAGAACGGTTACAATTGCTGGACGATTAATTAAATTAATCGGTCGTAAGACTATTTTTGATATGGCCATTAAAGCTCCAGTATTTCCAGCAGAAACAACGGCGTCAGAACTTTTATCTTTTATTGAATTGATTGCTAATCTCATACTGGATTGGGTGCCTTTTTTTAAAGCAACCGATGGTTTATCGTGTGATGATATAACTTGGTCAGTATGAATAACATCATTCCTGCCTTGCAGATGCTGACAACCATCTAGCATTGGATTGAGCAATTTAGAATCTCCATAAAAATGGAAATCAACGTCAGAATTGGAAGAGGCAAACATTTCGGCCCCAGCTATGATAACACGAGGAGCATTGTCGCCACCCATACAATCAAGAGCAATAGTGATTCTTTTTGTCACTTAATAAAACCATATTTAAAATTGACTCATCAAAACCAATTCAAAATTGGTTATTAATTATTAATTATACAGCAACACATTAAAGTGCTACCAAAACTATTCGACAACCTCTTTAGGCTCTGTAGTTGATTTTTTAGTTTCAATTACTTTTTTACCATTATAATAACCATCAATAGAAATATGATGAGAAAGTTTATATTCACCAGTTGTGGCATCAACAACAACGTTAGGAAGATTTACCGAGTATGAGCCGTTACTAGCTCTACGCATATTACGTCTTGATTTTGACTTTTTCTTTTTTGGAACTGCCATTTTAAAAAACCTACTATTAAATAAAGTTGAAAAATTAGTCGGACAATAATAAATAAATAAATGCAAAAATCAATTATAAACTTAAAATTTTAAGCTGTTTTATACTATTTAAATGAAAAATTTTCTAACAATTACCATTTTTTTTCTAATAACTTCTTGCTTTAATCAAATTGAAACAATGGGTTATGTTTTTGAGCTGTCTGATTATAAACTGATTAAAGAAGGAATTAGCGGTAAAGATTTTGTACTAGAAGCAATGGGAAATCCAACTCTAACAATTGACCATGATGTTAATAAAGAATTATGGATTTATTTCTCTGAGGAGATTCACAAATTTTTGTTTTTTAAGCCAAATATTTTAAATCGTAAAATAATGATTCTTACATTTGATAATCATGGAACAGTAAAAAAAATTGGTAATTATGATTTAAAAAATCAAAACAATATAAGTTTCTCTAATGACTACACAAAAGTCGATCATAATCAAAAGGGGGGTATTTTTTCTGAATTATTTAATAATATCGGACAGATAAAACCAAATTAAATGAAAGCCATTTATTTTTTTACCATTTTTTTACTAATTTTAACTTCAACTTCTTGTGAACCGTTTAAGAGTCCATATTATAAATATATGGCCTCTTATACTCCAGAGACCTATACCGAAATCTATTGTCCAAATTTTGTTGAATATAAAAAAGGAGATGCAAATTATAGATTTTTATACAGCTTTATTGTTTTAAAATCGACATCAGAAGATGTGCACAAAGCTATTAAAACTGCGGCAGAAATCAGGGCAAAAAATAAATCAACTGATGATTTTACAGTCTTGTTACTAAATAATTATAGAAGTGTTATGATTCCTAGTATAACGCCGGAAAAACTATTGTCATGCAATTTAAGACAAATACAAAAAAGGAAATCTTAAATTAATCTCCAAGCTGATTCATCGGAGAATAATGCGTGAAGCATTTTATTATTAATAGCATGCCCAGATTTAAAAGCGGTAAAACGTCCCAATATATAACCTTCAGCCAAATAAATATCACCTATAAAATCAAGAGTTTTGTGCTTTACAAATTCATCTTCATAACGTAAACCATTTTTATTCAAAATTCTATCTTTACTCACTACGATAGCATTATCTAAGGACCCTCCTTTAGCCAATCCCATCTTATGTAAATCTTCAATCTCATGTTCAAATCCAAAAGTTCTGGCTCTAGATAAATCATTTTTAAATGAAGTGTGATCGGAGTGAAAATCAAAATCTTGTTTTTTAATCTGGCTGTGATTGAAATCAATTTTTAAATCAACAGAAAATTCTTTTGCTGGCTCAACCGAAACAATTTTATCTTTATCAATTACTGAAACTTTTTTTAAAACTTCAAAGATTTTACGAGGTTTTTCTTGAAGCATGACTCCAGCACACTCAATTAAAAATATAAATGGTTCAGAACTTCCATCCATAATCGGCACTTCCGCTGCATTTATTTCAATAAATAAATTATCAATTTCACATCCCCAAATAGCTGCCATTAAATGTTCAATAGTTCCAACCCTAGCACCAAATTCATTGGCTATAGTAGTTCCCAAATTGGCATCAACAACATTTTTATAATTGGCTCTGATCGTTCCTTTTTCTCTACCAATGTCACTTCTGATAAATACTATTCCTGTATCTGTTGGAGCTGGCAATAAAGTCATTTTAACATCAATACCACTATGAAGACCAATACCGTTACAATTTACATTGCTGTTAATTGTTCTTTGAGAAGCTGCAATCATTTTTGTTTTTGTTTTTTATTTTGCCCTATTTTAAAAAAGCAATGGTTCGCTGGTTTTAATCCAATATGGAAAGGAAATCAAACCATTTTTTATTACAAAATATTACAAATAAATTGATAATTTTAAAAAATTTTGAGAAATTATTATTTCATTTTTTTTGAGATTAATAAAAAAAAATGAACTTGACTTCCGCTCCCAACAATAAGAGAATTAATCCGCCTCCTTTTAAAGTAAAGGCAGCATTTAGTTATTTCCTCCCAGATATACTAAATGCTTGTCATCCAGTTTTTGTAAAAAAACTGGATGACAAATTTCTAAATTACAAACTCAACCTTATCATGATAATTTATCCGGCAATTGATCTTAAAGATGGGAAATGCGTTCGTCTTTATAAAGGTGACATGAATCAAGTTACAATTTTTAACGATTCTCCGGCAAACCAAGCTAAATTTTTTGAAGATCAGGGTTTTAAATTTATTCATGTAGTTGATTTAGATGGTGCCATTGCTGGATCTTCAGCTAATGAAGAATCGGTTAAGTCAATTTTAAAAACCGTTAATATTCCGGTCCAATTAGGTGGTGGTATTCGCAATATTGAGACAATCGAAAAATGGTTAGATCTAGGAATTAATAGAGTAATTATCGGAACAGCGGCATTAAAAAATCCTGAATTAGTAAAATCTGCAGCTAAAAAATTTCCAAGAAAAATTATTGTTGGAATCGATGCAAAAAATGGTGCAGTTGCGGTTGAAGGATGGGTTAGTGAATCAAATATTACAGTAATAGATCTTGCTAAAAAATTTGAAGATGCAGGAGTAGTATCAATAATCTATACCGATATTAATCGTGACGGAACCTTAACTGGTATTGATTTGGAAGGAACAAAAAAATTAGCAGAGTCTATTAATATTCCAGTAATTGCCTCAGGAGGAGTTGCTTCGATTGAAGATATTATAAGACTTAAAACCATTGAAAAATATGGCGTTGAAGGCGTAATTATTGGCAAAGCCTTATATGAGAAGAAAATTAATATTAGTGTATTATCTAATGTTTAAAGTGACGAGTTTCAACAAACATTAAAACAATTTCATGTTTATTGGCGGTTGCAATAACTTCCTCATCACGAATTGATCCAGATGGAGCGATAATAGCACTAATTCCATAACTTGCCGCAAGTTCCACTCCATCAGCAAAAGGGAAAAAAGCATCAGAAGCTAAAACTGATCCTTTGGCTTTATTACAAAGCTTTCCGTCCTTATTACTAAAGTTACTAGCTTTTTTACAAGCAATATCTGATGAATCAACTCTGCTCATTTGACCAGCGCCAATTCCAACAGTTTGAAAATCATTTACCACAACAATGGCATTTGACTTAACATGTTTACAAACCGACATAGCAAAAACTAATTCTTTAATTTGTTTTTCAGTTGGCTTGACGTTTCCGACTTGTTTTAAATCAAAAGAAGTTAATATTTTATCATCTAAACTCTGAACTAAAAGTCCGCCAGAAATTGACTTTATTTGGATATTTTTATTATTTTCTAAATTAACCACCAATAAACGTAAATTCTTTTTAGATGACAAGATTTTTAAAGCATCACCACTGAAAGCAGGAGCAATTACAACTTCATAAAACATTTTTGAAATTTCATTAGCTAAATCAAAATCAACTTCTGAATTTAGAGCAACAATTCCACCAAAGGCACTTTTTGAGTCGGCTTCTAAGGCTTTACTATAAGCTTCACCAATATTTGTTCCAATTGCAACTCCGCATGGATTGGCATGTTTTACGATAACAACAGCTGGCAAATCAAATTCCATAACAATATTAAAAGCAGCATCGGCATCATTAAAATTGTTATAACTTAACTCTTTTCCTTGTAATTGCTTAGCATTAACAATTCCAGATTTGGAAAAATCATAAGAATAAAGCGCAGCTTTTTGATGAGAATTTTCACCATAACGTAGGGATTGCTTTAAAGTTGATGGAAAAGATAAATTTGGAGCAAAATCTTGTTTTAAATATTTAGAAAAATAATCAGCAATTGCCTGATCATAATTAGCAATAATGCTAAAAGCTTTAGCAGCTTGCTTAATACGATATTCAAAACTAGTTGAATTGGTGTTATTTTGCATTTCTCCAACTAAACCTTCATAATCTTTTGGATCCATTATAATGGTTTTATATTGATAATTTTTAGCTGCGGATCTGATCATGGCAGGTCCACCAATATCAATATTTTCTACAATTTCATCATGTCCATGGCCAGAATTTACGGTGGCAGTAAATGGGTATAAATTAACTATTAATAAATCAATGGAAGAAATATCATTTTGAGTTGCTTGAGCTTGATGATTAGAGTTATCTAAAATTCCAAGTAAAGCACCATGAACTTTAGGATGTAAGGTTTTAACCCGTCCATCCATAATTTCAGGAAAACCGGTAAATTCTGAGATGTCTTTAGTTTCAATTTTATTATCTTTTAGAAGCTTGGCAGTTCCACCGGTGGAAATTATTTCAACTTTATTACTAACTAAAAATCTTGCTAACTCCAAAATTCCATCCTTATTAGAAACTGAAATAAGAGCCCGTTTAATTGATTGCTTAGACATTTTTTTGATATAACTATTTAATATGATTTAGTAATTTAGCAAAAACTTGCTCAATATTCATGTTTGACGTATCGATTTCTACAGCATCCATAGCTTTGACAAGGGGTGAATTAACTCTATTTTGATCTTCTTTATCTCTACTTTCTAACTGATTTAATATAATTTTATAATCTGAATCTATACCATTTTCTTGAAGCTGTTTATGACGACGTTTGGCTCGCTCAGAAGCGCTGGCAGTTATAAAAAATTTATAATTTGCATCCGGACAAATAACAGTTCCCATATCCCTACCCTCTAAAACTGCACCATCATGATCTCTTAAACCGTGAACGGCAAAATGTCTTTGTAAATCAAATAGAGCTTTTCGTATTAATGGTTGCTTAGCAATGACTGAAGCATGTTTACCCATCTCTTCGGTGTGAAGCTTTTTATCTTCGAGATTATTTAAATCAATTTCATTTACTAAAGAAGCTATTTCCTCAATATTTTTTTCTAAATTTAAATTTTTTTCCAAAGCTACATAAGCCAGACCGCGATAAAGGGCGCCGCTGTTTAAGCAGGGCAATTTGAAATGATCAGCAACTTTTTTAGCAATGGTTCCCTTTCCTGATGCTGATGGGCCGTCAATAGTAATCAATAATCTTTTAGACATAATTTTTTAACATTAATTGGAGATTTTTTTCTAATTTATTTAGATCAACAAAAAGACTACCTTGATGAAAATCTGGAATTTTTCCGCACGCTTGGCATTCTTGATATAGATAATTAATTCCAGTGAAACAAGCAAGTTTATAGTATTCGGTAATTAATTTGAATTCATCAGGCTTGGAAGCTAATTCCAATAAAAAACCACCTTTTTTCATAAATAATACATTGCTAAACCCAGCACCATGAGGACCAATTATGTATTTAGCATTATTACAAATAGAAATTTGATCTTCATAGGAATATTGCTCCATTAAAACTTTTTTAAAACCATATTTTTTTACTAAAGTTACAAAATCAGTTTCATTTTCAATAAATCGAAGTTGAGAACCTTCTCGGGAAATATAAATTTTGTCGCCCAAATTAACTTCTGTGGAAATATTGCTTAACAATATTTCCTTGATTTCCCAAAAGGCAACAGGATTATTTTGATAAGTGAGCGGAAAAAATAATTCTTTAACTTTAATATGAGATTTTCTTCTTAAATAAAGAATCTGATTTTTTTTAATCCCAAATTTTTCTAATGATTGGGAGATAAATTTTAATTTCTGATATCTTTTTGGAAGTATTAATATTGAATCTTGAATCAGGTTATTTTGTTTTAAAACCAAAAGCCTATGAAGAGCAATTAAATGCCAATGATAATAATTGGTTGACCATTCATCAGTAATTAAAATAAAACGTTTATTTGGACTAAAATTTATTTGTGGAAAAATATATTTAAGAAAAAATTTATAACCCGTTTGATATTTCTTATAAGATAATTCGCTTATACAAGTTTCTCTAATGATATTAAAATAACTAAAAACCACACTATTAGTGGCAATATTTACATTTTGATATTTTTTAACTATAGAATTATGATAATTTTCCGCTTGATATTTTTTAAAAATATCAAATTCTGGATTATCTTGATCAAAATTATATGGTGCAGAAAAGTCAAATTTTTCATACAATAAAACATCATTTGCATTATTCATAAAATAAATCTTAAATTACAAAATTCTAAAAAATAATTTTAATTATTATCATTTACCAGAATTAAAAAACTACAAGTTAAAAATTTTACTCTGGGTTAAATATTCTGCATTTTTTAAAGATAATAATTAATTATAAATAATAAAAATTGAATCACACATGACTAATAGATTTGGTAATTTATTTTCTTTTACAAGCTGGGGCGAAAGCCATGGGGAAGCCATTGGATGTGTAATTGATGGTTGCCCTTCAATGATAGATCTTTGTGAAGAGGATATTCAAAAATATTTAGATCGTAGAAAGCCAGGACAATCTAAGTTCACTACTCAAAGACAAGAAGAAGATAAGGTAAAAATTCTCTCTGGTGTATTTGAAGGAAAAACTACCGGAACACCAATTTCACTTATTATTTTTAATCAAGATCAAAAAAGCAAAGATTATTCAGAAATTAAAGATAAATTTCGTCCTTCTCATGCCGATTATACTTATTTTAAAAAATATGGCATTAGAGATTATCGTGGTGGTGGAAGATCTTCAGCCAGAGAAACTGCGATGCGCGTTGCTGCTGGTGCTGTGGCAATAAAAGTTTTAGAAAAAGAAAATATTAAAATTACTGGTTATCTATCTCAACTTGGCAGTAAAAAAATTAATAGAGAAAACATTAATTTTTCTGAAATTAATAATAATGATTTCTTCTGTCCGGATAATTCAGTTGTTAGCTATTGGGAAAATTATTTGTCAGATATTAGAAAAAATGGTAATTCGGTTGGAGCCAAAATTGAACTAGTTGGAACCGGAATTCCAGTTGGCTTAGGAGAGCCAATTTATAACAAATTAGACAGTGCCATTGCTTCGGCACTAATGAGTATTAATGCTGTTAAAGCAGTTGAAATTGGAGCTGGAGTTCAAGCTGCTGAATTAATAGGAACAGAAAATGCTGATGAAATGTGGATGGAAAATGGTCAGTTAAAGTTTTCTTCTAATCATGCTGGAGGTGTTTTAGGAGGAATATCATCAGGTCAAGATATTGTTGCTAGTTTTGTTGTTAAACCAACTAGTTCAATTTTATCACCAAAGAAAACTATAGACATCAATGGCAATAATTGTGAAATTATTACTAAGGGAAGACATGATCCCTGTGTTGGCATCAGAGCAGTTCCGGTTGGAGAGGCTATGCTTGCCTGTGTAATTCTAGATCATCTTCTGATTAATAGAGCTTACTCAAAATAATCTTACTCTACAACCCAGTAAATTAACTGAAAATCTGCCAATAGTGTGAAGATAAAGCTTTTTATCTACCACAATTGGAGTGTGATAAATTTTTTGTTCAGTGTTAATAGTTTTAATAATTTTCCCATCCAGTGGAGAAATTATCAAAAGTTTACGATTGATGTCGGAAAGAATCAGATGA
>CAMDAI010000046.1 GCA_945888585.1 Rickettsia typhi
ATAGCAGAATCCATCTTCGAAGAGTTGCCACTCCAATTCCAAAATTATCCGCTATTTGCTGATGCAATTCTTTGCTTTCTTTAACTCGATTAATAACTCCAACTCTTAAATCTTTACTGTAAGGTCTTGGCATGATTTGCTCCAAAAAGCAAAATTAAAACTTGTCTGAAATAAATATCAAGAGATTGTTTATTTGGTATACAGGATATCCACTATTAAATGCTAAACAAAAGCAAGAAATCATCGCCAGAGTAAAAAAATGGCGAGAAGGTTCCAGATCTAGCCAAGGAGTATGGTGTTTGGTCAAAAACGATTTACAATTTACTAAGAAACAAAGTTAATCAGCCAAATGATGCTTTGGAATATCTCTGAGTTTTTCTGTTAAACCGAGCCAGATAATGTCTGATTAAAGAGTTCTTTGACTCAACCAAAGAGTTTCTGCTTTTGTAATTATATGCCTATCTGCAATTCGATATTTTTGATAGGCATCATAGCCATCTGTCGCAAGGTTACTTCGATATCAATAACTTCATTTCTGTTCCGATCAACAGCAAGCCATATGTAGACTTTGGAAGTTTTTTTTGGACATATGTAAAAAGATCATCTATCTCTAATATTTCGATATTTCTAATATCTTCACTAACTCTTTGATTTTGTAGCTTTTCTTGTAATTTTTTAGAAAAGGTTCTGACTAAATTTATAATCATTGGGGCGCTGATATTTTCCAGTCTTTCAATTGACCTAATGCCAACTCCTTCAAGATAAGATCTGATAACTTTTGTTTTTTTTTCTAAAGAATGAATAATTCTTTTATCGCCATCTCTGCTAGTCTTACCGCAATCTTTACATTTATAGCGTTGTTTGTTTTTAACGATACCGCTGAGAGTTAATTTGGTACCGTTGCAATGTTTACAATATTTCATAGTTTTTTATAAATTAAGGTTAAAAAACCTTAATTTAAATAAGTTGAATTTAAAAAACTATACTTATTTAACAATGCCATATTTTTATTATCTAATTTTGCTGCGTACTAGTAGAAGTAACTAGCCAATTTGGGTTTGAAGCATTTATATCTTTTTTGAAAGTCCAGCTATCTAAAAGAGTATTTACCTGCTCTTTACTACCCTCAATAACTTTACCTGTAGAATTGGTAACATAATTAATTTGCTTAGATACAAATTTAACTGTTACTAAAGCTTCATTTTCAATTATTTGAGCAGAAATAATTTCACTTTTTTCAACTGCAAAAATTCTGGTATTAAATCTATTTCCACTATCTTTTCTATCATTGATAACCAGCTCAAATTGCTGCATTAGTTTGTTTGATAATAAAGGTTTAAGAATCTCTAAATCACCACCAGCAAAAGCTTCAATTATCATCTCAAAAGCCCTGGTGGCACCCATTATAAAATTAGCCGCAGAAAGGTTAGTTTTTTCCAAAACTTTAATTAGATCGGCTTTAATTATAACAGAAACTGCATCTAATATTTTTTGACTTTTTTCATCAATAGGAGGTAATTTTTCAGCAATTCCAAGAGTAGAAATTACTGTAACATTTGATTTGTCATCATTTATTTGATCTTTAGCTTTATTAATCTTGGTTTGCTCTATAATAAAACCCTTAATGGAATCACGCTTTTGATCTTCATCAACCTTACCAAATTGTGAAATAAGCTTAAAAAAGATAACTATAGCAATTGCAGCTAATATAATTATATCCATTCCCATAAATTATTAAGTAGAACAATGACTAAGCAATATTTTGCTCTAGATTTTTTGTGGGGCAAACGACGGGTTTCGAACCCGCGACCCTCAGAACCACAACCTGATGCTCTACCAACTGAGCTACGTCTGCCATAAAATAATTAATATAAACTACTTTAAATTAAGTTAATTTTTTAAATTAATTTTGTAGATTAATCATTGGAGCGAAACACTATATTTTTCAACTAACTGCAAGTCAAGAGATGAGTTAAATCATATTGAAATAGAAAAACTAGATTCTAGATCAACTCGGTAAGGATAAATGAAGTACATCTTTACAACAAATCTCTTGCCTCATTCCGTGTAAAGATTGAGCACAAAATCAGAGAGCTAAAAATATTTAGAATTTTTTCCGGTACTTACAGAAATTTTAGAAAGAAACTTCACCTACGACTCAATATCATTGCTGAAATTGTGAACAATAAAACAAGTACTTTTTAATTTTAAATTCGAAGGTGACTACTCAATATTCATAAAAAAAGGTCTTAAACTTACAGTTCAAGACCCTATATAAATTAAATCTAAATTAATCAGCAGAAGATTCTTGAGTAGAAGCTGCTGGAACTGAAGATTCAACAGCGGAAGTGCTGGGCTTCATTTTATTTCTTCTGGCTTCACTTCTTTCACGACGCTTTTCTCTTCTGTTTTCTCTCATCTCTTTTCTTTCTTCAGGAGAGGCATGTTGGAATTTTTCACTTCTTTCTCCACGATTTTCAATTATTTTTTCTTTTTGATCAGGAGAAGTATTTTTAAAATCTTCACGTCTTTCCTGGCGGTTTTCCATTCTATTTTCCATATGATTTTCCATTTTATTATTCATGGTATCGGCAGACGGTTTTGTAGTTGGAGTTATGGCTTGAGCTGGTCTTGCTGCTTGCGCATTAGAGCTATTTGGACGATTTTCACCACCTTGTCCTGCTGGGCGAGGTTGGGCAGAAACATTGGCGGCAATTAATAATGTGGCTGATAATGCACAACTAAAAATAGATTTTTTCATATATTGATAAGGATATTTAGTTACTAATTTAAGAAAATTTAATAAAATTAATAATCGGAAAATTTAATATAAGATATAAGGCAATAAATAGAGTCTAAATAATGTCTTATTATAGAGCAATTAATATAAATCAGCCAATATTTTCTTCTTTAATTTTTTTAACTTTAAGCAGTATAATTTTATTATTTTCTTTTGTAAGAATTTTAAACATAAAGCCATCAATTGTAAATTCTTCTTCTTCTTCCGGAATTCTTTCAATTTTATCTACAACAAAGCCAGCAATGGTTGAAACTTCATTATCTTCGGGCAATTCCCAATTTAATTTACGATTAACATCCCGAATTGGGGCTTCACCCGGAACTTTATAAAAATCATTTTTAACCTTGATAATTTTAGCTACTTCTCTGCGATTATCATCATTAATTTCACCAACAATTTCTTCTAAAATATCTTCCAATGTTATAATTCCAAGAACCACACCATATTCATCAACTACCACTGCAAATTTATTTTTCTTTTTACGAAAAGAAAAAAGCTGATTTCTTAAAGTATTGGTTGAAGGCACAAACCAAGGCTCAGAAGTTACACTTTCTAAGCTAATATTTTTAATTTCACGCACATTATGATGAAGCATTTTAACTACCTTTTTCATATTTAAAATTGCCACAATATTATCATGATCTTTTTTCCATAAAGGAATATTGGTGTGCCCAATTTCAAAGGCTTGTTTAATAATATCAGCAATATCCTGATCAACATTAATTGACTCTATATTTTTTCTATGAATCACAATATTGCCAATTTCTACCTCACCCAAATCAAGAATGCTTCCGATCATATCTTTGTCATATTTAAACATTGATCCTTCTTTATGTTTCAATTCAATTGTACCACGAATTTCATCTAAATCAGATATTAATTTTTCCTTCTTCTTTTTGCCGGCAAAAATTTTCATTGTAGAATCAATAAATTTTTGGATGGTTTTAGTGATTGGATTAAGAATTTTAACTAAAACCCATAATATAGAAGCTGAAGCCAAAGCAACTCTTTCAGCATTTTTCAAAGCGTGAGTTTTTGGTGCAATTTCGCCGATAACCAATATTAAAACTGTCATAATTATTGTGGCATAAACAATACCAGCTTCACCAAAAGTATTAATCAAAAGGCTAGTTGCAATTGCAGAAGACAAAATGTTTACCACATTATTACAAAGTAGAATTGTGCCCATCAGGCTTTCCTTATACTTCATTAGTTTTTCTACTCTTTTGGCACGCTTATCACCCTCACCACTTAAGCGATGAATTTTAGCCATTGAACAGCTTACCACGGCAGTTTCTGACCAGGAAAAAAAGGCCGAAATTCCAACTAAAACTAAAACTATTATCCAATCAATTAACATATTATTTAATGTTTAACTTTTCTAATTCTTCCAGGTTAAGTCTTGCACCTATTTTTTGTATAACTCTACTGGCAATTAAATTACCAATTTCAGCACTCTTTTTTAAATCATATTGTTTACTTAAGCCATATAAAAAGCCAGCAGCGAAAGAATCTCCTGCCCCTGTACTATCAATAACTTTATCAATATTTTCAGTTGGAATTTCGATAAAATTACCACCATTCTTTCCATCAAAAATCACCGCACCTTTTTCACCTTGCGTCATTACTAAAATTAAATTTGGATTAGATTTTACTAAATCTTTAACCCAGTTTAAATCAAGTGATTCAACCTCTAACAATGATTCTATTTCAGACTCATTAGAAAAAACAATATTTGTTTCTTTAATTAATTCTAAAAAATCATTCCTATGTCTTTTTACACAAAATCCATCAGAAAGAGAGAAGGCAATTAAATTATTATGTTTTTTAGCAATTTTTATTGCTTTTTTTATTGATTGGATAATTTCTTTTTGATCCCATAAATAACCTTCAACATACAAAATTTCAGAATTTTCAATGGCAGCTTCATCAATTTCATCAACAATATTGGATGCGTTGCCTAAAAAGGTTCTCATTGTTCTTTGACCATCAGGAGTAATCATAATGAATGATTTAGCGGTGGTTTCCGGAACATCTTTATTTTTGCAATAAAAATCAACATTACTTTTAGCTAAATCATCACAAAAAATATCACCATAATGACCAGCGCTAACTTTACCAATAAAAGCGGTTTTTAAACCAAGCCCGGCAATAGTTGTAACTGAATTTGCCACTGATCCACCTGAACTGATTTTTTCATACTGCAAATTAGTCAGTTTGTGTGCTTCCTCATCATCAATTAAAGTCATTGAACCTTTATGATAATGGGATGATTCCAGAAACCCTTCATCGACCTTGGTTAAAGCATCAACAATAGCATTACCAATTCCAATTACTGAATATTTTTTTGCCATAATAATTTATTTATTTTTAACGCTAATTCTAAAAAATTTCTTTTTACCAACAGATAAATTAAATTCACCAATCTCATGAATTTTATAATTAATATCTTTAATTTGATTATCATTTATTTTGACCGCACCACCTTCTATCATTCTTTTTGCTTCAGAGCTTGATTCTAAAATTTCCAATTCTTTTATAATTTCAGTTATTTTTTTACCTTCTTTTAATTGAACCGAATCAATTAAAATTTCTTTTGGTTCATAAGCTGCGGCATTTTTAGAGACAAAAATTTCACGGGCTTTTTGTAAAACTTCATCTGCTATTTTTTTACCATGACAAATTTTAGTTGCTTGGAAAGCTAGAATTTCTTTGGATTCATTGATATTTTTGCTTGAGTCAAAATTTACATCAGTAAAATATTTGGTAAATCTTTCTGTGTCACTATCACTTATATTTCTAAAATATTGAAAATAATCAAATGGTGAAAGCATATCACCAGATAGCCAAACCGCACCATCAGCAGTTTTTCCCATTTTTTTACCATCAGAGGTTGTTAGTAAAGGTGTAGTTAAACCGAAAACTGCGTTTTTGCTAATTTCATTATCGAAAGACTTTTCGCCTATAAGATAAGCTGATACGCCTTCGCAAAAAATTCTTTTTGCATCAATTTTTCTGGTTAAATCAACACCATTAACAATATTTCCCCATTGATCAGAACCACCAATTTGCAATTTGCAATTATATTTTTGATTAAGGATATAAAAATCATATGATTGCAAAATCATATAATTAAATTCTAAAAAACTAAGTGGTTGCTCCCTTTCTAAACGAAGCTTTACTGAATCAAAACTAAGCATTCGATTAACCGAAAAATGGCGGCCAAAATCACGCAGAAATTCAATATAATTAAGGCCACTTAACCATTCATCATTATTAACAAATTTAAATTCTGGATATTTTTTATCAGTTAAACTTAAATCGAATTTTCTTAAAGTTGCTTCAATTCCCTTTAGGTTTTCTGCAATACGCTTTTCATCTAAAAGTTGTCTGGCTTCATCTTTTCCGGATGGATCACCAATTTTAGTAGTTCCTCCTCCAAGCAAAACAATTGGTTGATGACCACATTCTTGTAAAATCCGAAGAATCATAATTTGGATCAAGCTTCCAACATGTAGCGAGGCTGCGGTGCAATCAAATCCAATATAGGCGGCAATTTTTGTTCCAGCCATTAACTCATCTAATTCCTTACTGTGAGTAATTTGATTTAAATAACCACGCTCTTCTATAATTTGGAGAAATTGTGATTGAAATTGTGATTTATGTTGAGAAGTAGACATATTAAATTATATAAAATCAAAGAAGCCGTAAATTAATACTAAATTTTATCACGCTTTGGCTTTGCGAGCGGACAAAAAACAGGATTTTTTGTCATACCAAATCTCATTAAAGATGAGAATTAGTATTAATAGCCAAATAATCAAAGATTATCAATCATTTTATAAGAATCGTAAATTCATGATGAAAATTTTAAAAATTATAAAAATTCCCTATATTCAAGTTTTATTAGCCATAATTCTCGCTATAATTTTTGGCCATTTTAATCCAGACCTTGCCATAAAATTTAAACCTTTGGGTGATATTTTTATTAAAATGATAAAAATGTTAATCGGCCCGCTAATCTTCTGCACCATTGTTGGCGGCATTGTTGGTGGAGAAAATGTAAAAATGGGTCGTTTGGGACTTAAAATGCTTATTTATTTTGAAATTTTAACTACTCTGGCTTTAGTAGTTGGACTTGTGATTGTAAAATATATCAAACCCGGAGCGGGCATGGATATAAGTCTGGTTAATGTTGATCCGTCAGTCATTCAAAGCTATACCGAAAAATCTCATCAAGGTATTATTGATTTTATTACAAATATTGTACCAAACACCATGACTTCAGCTTTTACAAGTGGAGAAGTTTTACCGATTTTATTTATAGCAATATTATTTGGTTTTGCCCTATCAGCAGTAAAAGAAGAGGCAAAATCGGTAATTGATTTTATTCATCAAATATCAGCAGTGGTTTTTAAAATTGTCGGATTTGTAGTAAAATTAGCTCCAATCGGAGCTTTTGGTGCAATGGCTTTTACTATCGGAAAATATGGCACTGGCAGCTTAGTTGGACTTGGAACTTTACTTTTGAGTTTTTATTTAACTTGCATAATTTTCATTTTTTTAATTCTCGGATTAATTACCAAATTATGCGGAATTAATATCTGGAAATTTTTAAAATATATTAAGGAAGAAATTTTCTTGGTTTTGGGCACTTCATCCTCAGAATCAGCTCTGCCATCACTCATGGATAAATTAGAAAAAATGGGATGTCAAAAATCAATTGTAGGAATTACTGTTCCGGCCGGATATTCATTTAATCTGGATGGAACCTGCATTTATTTTACTATGGCTATTATCTTTATTGCTCAGGCAATGAATATTGAACTGTCTACCAGTAAAGAATTATGGATAATATTAATTTTACTAATCACCTCCAAGGGTGCAGCTGGAGTAACCGGAAGCGGCTTCGTAACTTTGGCAGCAACTCTATCAGTAATTAGCAGCGATATTCCTCTTATCGGCCTTACTCTAATTTTAGGAATTGATCGTTTTATGTCAGAAGCAAGAAGCATAACTAATCTTATCGGCAATGCCGTTGCCACCTTGGCTCTTTCTAAGTGGGAAGGAAAATTAGATAAAGATAAAATGAAAAAAGTTATTGGTTAAATTTTTTGGATTCCTGCTCTAGGATTGCTAAAGTTTTCTGAGCATCAGTACCTGCATCATCTAGAATAAAAAGCAATTCTGGTGTAACTCTCATGGTAATTTGTTTAGCTAAACGAGCACGAAAAAATGCTGAGGCTGCATTTAATGATTTAGTCATTTTTTTCTTATCTACTTCACCAAAAATATTAATAATTATTCGAGCATTTTTCATATCAGGACTGACATCCGCCCTTGCAATTGTTACTTGTGCATCTTTAATAACAAAAATATCTTCCTGTAAAAAAATACCAGCAATAATTCTTTTGATTTGTTCACCAACTTGCAATTGTCGTTGAGATTTTACCGGTGACTTACTTTTTGTTTTCATTATACTCCACCTCCGAAGCTTTTATATTGATGCACACCACGCATAGTAATATCAAATACACAAATTTTGGTGGATTTAGGATTAAAAATATTCATTAACCTAACTTTGGCAGTAATCAGTTTACGTTCCTCATCAACATAGGATAAATATTGATAATCAGAGTCGTTACGCGGATGATTTTCAAAATACATTTCGGTTTCAATTTTACCAAATTTATCATGATAAATATTCAAATTAATATGTGGAGCCCTATTTAAATAAAATCCAGGCATGATGGTTATAAAATGATAATTACCCATATTATCAGTAACAGTTCGTCCAGAAACACTGAA
>CAMDAI010000047.1 GCA_945888585.1 Rickettsia typhi
CTAAAAAAGAGCATGATTTATCAGTTTCTCATTCCATAGAAGAAGCTGATGAGCTTCATAAAATAAAGCGTTTAAAAAAGATTAGAGAGATCTATTAAAAAATTTAAAACTGCCATTTCAGTAGATCTTAAGGTGTAAATTTTTTTAATTATGCCAAAGTTGATAAAGATATTTATTAGACGTTTGCTTCTTATTGCGTATGTGAAGGTAATAAAGGTCAAATCAATAAATTAATAGCCACATAATTTTTCTTTCATATTCACAATTTAAAAGGAATTGCGAAAAATATCAAAGTTGATGAAATTATTTGAATATGTTTAGAAAATAAACGCCAATCTTAAAAATAACAGGTTTTTGGAATAATCAAGTTGAATTTAATTATTATTTTTTATTGTTAGCTGAAGTTTATTAAAAGCTCGGGTGCGATGGCTGATTTTCTCCTTATCCTTGTAATCCATTTCGCCAAAAGTTTTATCATAACCATTTGGAATAAAAATCGGATCATAGCCAAAGCCTTTATGGCCACGAGCAGGGAAGGTTAAATGACCAGAAACTTTTCCTTCAAAAGAATTAATTTCATTTGTTTTTGGATTATAAAGTGAAAGATTGCAAATAAAATGAGCATTAATTTTATCTAAATTTATATCGGCTCCTTTTTTAATTAAAGCTTCCTTGATTTTTTCAAAGGCTAAAGCAAAGTTTTTGGCAAAGTCTTTTTTACCATTTTGATCAATTGCCCATCTGGCCGAATGAATTCCCGGCTCACCATTAAGAAGATCGATACATAATCCGGAATCATCAGCCAAAGCAATTTCGCCGGTTTTACTGCTATAATATTTAGCTTTTATAATCGAATTTTCTTCAAAACTTTTGCCATTTTCTTCTGGCTCTTCCAGATTGTAATCAATTGCTGAAATTGTTTCTATGCCAAATGGAGTAAGTAAATCAGCTATTTCAGTAACTTTACCTTTATTATTAGTAGCGATAAGAATTTTTGTCATAACAAGTTTATTTTTACTTACAATTGAGTTATGCAAATTACTCGGAACTAAATTTTCTGCGTCATTTGTCATAATTGTACTTACAAGTTTTCTTTCATTTCTTCTAGTTCTAACCAGCGAATTTCCAGATTTTCAATTTCACAATTAATATGGGCTGATCTTAAAAAAGCCTTTTCTTTTTCTTCTACCTCTGAATTTAAAAATTCCGGATCAGAAAATCTTTCATGCAATTTTCCAGCCTCAATGCTTAAAGCTTTAATTTTGCTTGGAATATTATCAAGCTCAAATTGTAATTTATAAGTTAATTTTTTAACTGTTTTTTTATCAACTTCCTCTTTTTTAATTTCTTTTTTATCATTTTGTTCAGGTGGTTTTATAGCTTCCATATAATCACTATAGCCCCCAATATAGCATTCTACTTTTCCATCACCTTCAAAAACGATAATTTTATTAACCATTTGATCAAGAAAATCACGATCATGGCTTACCACTATCAATGTTCCGTTATAATTAGATAAAATATTTTCCAGCATATCCAAAGTGTCCATATCCAAATCATTGGTAGGCTCATCCAAAATCAAAAAATGGCCGGGATTAGCTAAAACTTTAGCTAACATTAAACGATTTTTTTGACCTCCCGAAAGAGTTGAAACTAAATCACTGGCATGTTTTGGATCAAATAAAAAATCTTTTAAATAACCACAAATATGACGTGATTTTCCCATAACATCAACATAATCACCATTTGGGCAAAGATTTTTCCACAGACTTTCATTTGGTTTTAAACTGGATCGATTTTGATCGAAATAGGAAATATCAATATTTTTAGCTAGTTTAACTTTGCCGCTATCAGCTTTTAATTCTCCCAATAATAATTTTAGCAGACTGCTTTTTCCTGAACCGTTTTTTCCTAAAATACCGATACGGTCGCCACGTACAATGCGAAGATTAAAATTTTCTAAAATAGTTTTTTTATTACCATCACGCTCAAATTCTTTACCTACCTTAATAAATTCAGCCAAAACTTTGGAAGACATCTCAATTGACATGGGTTCCAGCTCAATTTTTTGCATGGTTTGACGATAAAGGCTTTGATCAGCTTTTAATTTTTCGCGTTCTGTTTTCATATCCTCCATGCGCTTAACATTTCTTTTTCTGCGCCCCGGAATGCCGCGATTGGCCCATTCAATTTCTTTCTCCAAAATTCTTTCGCGGTTTTCTAGTTCACGTCTTTCCTGATCTAAAATTACTTCCGACCAAGTTTCAAAATATCCATATCCTCCAGGACAAACTCGGATGCGGCCACGATCAAGCCAAAAAACCTTGTTAGAAATATTTTTTAAGAAAGTACGATCATGGCTGATACATAAAACTGAGCTGCGACAGGATTTAAGATAATTTTCTAACCATTCTACCGCTTCAAAATCAAGATGGTTAGTTGGTTCATCCAGAAGTAATAAATCTGGATCCTCAAGCAACGCCTTAGCTAAAGCTGCACGACGCAGTTGACCACCAGATAAATTTGCCATTATTTGATTAATATCAATTTCCAATGGGGTGGCTACCATATTGATTAAATAGGTGCGGTCTTCACCGGTTTTTTCTACTGCAAATCCTGAAGCAATAAATTCAGCAACGGTTTGCTCTTTTTTAAATTTTACATCTTGCTCTAAATAACCAATTTTAACACCAACATTTTGCCAACGTTTGCCGCCATCAAGCTCAACATTGCCATGAATTAAATTCATTAAAGTGGTTTTACCAGCACCATTTCTTCCAACTAAACAAATTTTATCACCAACATGAATATTAAAAGATAAATCTTCAAATAAGGGTTTTTTTCCAAAAGAGACAATTGCTTCGGAAATTGAGAGCATTAAAGGTGCAGCCATTATTTTTTATGTTATTTTTTTTGTTTTTCGATATTATCTTTTTCAATACGCCTGTGCTTTGCACGCGGCTGAAAACCAAAGGTTTTCAACATACTAACATTAATCTTTGGAGGGGTGTTGGTATTAGGCAAGAACCATGTAAACAGGCCAATTGCAGGAAATATCGAGCAAATCTTATAAACAAATTCAATATCGGTAATATCAATTAATTTTCCTAAAGCGGCAGCACTTAACCCCGCCATTCCAAAAGCCAAGCCAAAAAATAATCCTGAGATGGTTCCAATTTTTCCCGGAATTAATTCTTGAGCGTAAACTAGAATTGCTGAAAAAGTTGAAGAAAGAATAAGGCCAATAATTACCACTAAAATTCCAGTCCAAAAAAGATTAGCATAAGGCAATATTAGAGAAAAAGGCAAAGTTCCCAATATTGAAACCCAGATAACTGGTTTACGGCCGAAGCGATCACTGATAGATCCTCCTAGTAAAGTTCCAACTGCTGAAGCTGCTAAAAAAGCAAATAAATAAATTTGAGCTTCTTGGGTAGAAACACCAAATGCATGAATTAAATAAAAAATAAAATAGCTGCTAATGCTAACCGAATAAAAATATTTGGAAAAAATTAAAATAACTAAAACTGCAATTGATATTTTAATTTGTTTTTTTGAAAGATGATGGTGAATTTTATGAGTATGAGCTATTCCTGCTTTTGCACCTAAATGAGCATTTTTGTACCATTTTCCGATATAAGATAAAATAAGCATGCCAATTAAAGCCAAAAGTGAAAACCAGGCAACACTTGATTGGCCATAAGGTATGATAATAAAAGCGGCCAGAAGTGGACCAATAGCGGTTCCAGAATTTCCACCAACCTGGAAAATTGATTGAGCAAATCCGTGTTTTCCACCCGATGCAGCTCGGGCAATGCGTGAAGATTCAGGATGAAATATTGAAGAGCCACTGCCAATTACCGCCACTGCAATTAAAACTGCAAAGAAGCTATTAGCAATTGCCAGTAATAAAAGACCGGTAAAAGTAAATCCCATTCCAACTACTAATGAATATGGTTTTGGTTTCTTGTCAGTATAAATTCCAACCACCGGTTGAAGGATTGATGCGGTTAGCTGAAATACTAAAGTTATCAGACCAATTTGGGTGAAGTTAAGATCAAGTGAGCTTTTTAGAATTGGGTAAATTGCTAAAATTAATGACTGAATTATATCATTTAAAAAATGACAAAAACTTACGGCAAACAAAATTTTAAATTTAGTTTCGCTAATATTTTGGTTTATTTTATTGTTCATAAATGAAGTTAATAAGAAATGCTTTTAGTTTTACTTATAGAGTTAAAAATATGAAATTTGTTTCATTGTCATCTTTATAATCAAATAATCAAGAAGAGCAAGAAACGCATAGGTTTTGATATTCTGTTGGAGCTGGTTTCGATAAATAATCAAATTCCTGAAATTCATCATATGGATTGTGAAGAATTTTTAATAAATCATCAATTAATTTATAATCTTGATGATCCTCCGCAGATCTAATGGCAAGTTCTGCTACCCAATTACGTAAAATAAATTTGGGATTAACTAAATTTAGCGATTCAGTTTTTTTAACATTTTGATGATAAATATTTAGCCAATTTTCGGCTTCCAATTTATTTTTAAATAAACTTAACCATTTTTCTTTATTATCAAAACTATCGGATAAATAACGGAAGGAAAGAGTATAATCTGCCCTATTTTTATTCATTAAATTTAGCAATGAAATCCATAAATTATCTTTGGAAGAATCATTTTTTTTCAGACCAATTTTCTGACGCATTAAAGATTTATAAGTTTTGGTAAAAATTGGTTCAAAGGTTTTTAAAATTTCTTGTGAATCTTCTGCTGAAATTAATGTTCTAAGCGCCTGAGCTAAAGCATGTAAATTCCATAATCCAATACTGGGCTGCTGATCATAAGCATATCTTCCATGAGAATCGGAATGATTACAAATAAATTCAGGATTAAAATTTTCCATAAAACCAAACGGTCCATAGTCAATTGTCAGGCCTAAAATTGACATATTATCGCTATTCATTACTCCATGACAAAATCCAATTGTCTGCCAATTGGCAATTAATTTGGCGGTGCATTTAGTAATTTCAGCAAAAAAATCAGTATATTTAGTAATTTTTGGGAAATAATTAGAAATTACATAATCTGCTAATATTTTTACTTCATTAAATTCATTTCGATAATAAAAATGCTCAAAATTACCAAAGCGAATATGTGAAGTTGCTAATCTGGTCAATATTGCGCCCGGTTCTGGAGTTTCACGAAAAACTATTTCATTAGTGCCGATAATACATAAAGCGCGGGTGGTTGGAATTCCAAGGCCGAACATGGCTTCAGAACACAAATATTCACGGATAGAAGATCGAAGCGCGGCGCGTCCATCACCAAATCTGGAGTAAGGAGTTTTCCCGGATCCTTTTAACTGAATATCCCATAATTGTTTATTTTTATTTTCAACTTGGCCCAACAGCAAAGCACGGCCATCACCGAGTTGTCCAGCCCATTGACCAAATTGATGTCCAGAATAAATCATTGCCAAGCTTTCTGAGTTAGGCAATTCAATATTTCCGGAAAAATAAAGCGGAAAATTTGTGTCTTTTAGATCATCAGATTTTAAGCCGATTAATTTTGCTGCCGATGGATTTGCATGAATTAAAAATGGTTCTTTGGCAAAAGCTTCTGCTGCCATTTTAGTGTAAAAATTTTTTGGCAAAGCAGCATAGCTGTTTTTGAAGTGTAAGTTTAATTTTCTATTCATAATTTTATTGTTTACTCAAATAACATTATATCAAAATTCTTGAAATTAAATGAGAAAGATGATGATGATTTTTGGGAACTGTAATTGAAATGGATGAGGCTTATTTTGGCGGTAAGGCAGAAAATAAACATATGTCTAAAAAAGCCTGTACCATCCAATAATTTTTCTTCGGGTTCAATTATTTTAACTCCACGAATTAATACTGCAGAAGGATAATTTTCATTTTCTGTAACAATATTCAAACAATAATAAATTCTATAAATCAGGTAAATATAGAGATGTCCGCCACCCAAAACATTGGTTCATTACGCTTTAAAGGGGTTAAATTATGATTTAAGATACTAAATATAAAATTTTAGAAAAATCTATTATTTTTAAAATTATCTAATTAGAATCCTTCGCTACCACCACCGCCACCAAACCCAAAACCCAATGTTAAAGAGAAATCTTAGTTTTTTGAAACTATGTTTTTTATTATTTTTTACAAATCAAGCTAAAGCAGTTACCCTTACTTCCGGTCAAACTGATTATGTAACCACTGCCGATATTACAGTGAGTGGAGTTGGAATTAGCAGCTCACTATCTGGAACCAGTTCTTCTTTAAATAAAATTAAAAATCTTCATATAATCACCACTGGAAATTCAGGTTCTACATCTAGTGCTTATGGAATAAAATCTAGCGGTAATTACAATCAAATTAACAATGATATTGCTGCTAAAATTTTAACTACTGGAAATTCTGGACGTGGTATTAGTATTGCCAATAATTCTGTTGTTAATAATTTAGGTAACATTACTACTGGAGGAACTACTTCTTATGGAATCTATGCCGGTGGAAATAATAATATTGTTAATAGTTCTGGTACAATTGATACTACAAATACTACATCTTACGGAATTTATTTAAATGGTAATAATAATTCTGCGGTTAATTCTGGATCAATCAATACCAAAGTATATGGCATTTATGGTAATGGTGATGCTAATCAAATTAGTAATTTTGGTATAATTACAACTACTACAAGTTCTTCTGCTCATGGAGTTTATGTTAGTGCTGGAAGTGCTTCAAATGCTAGTGCAAGCAACTACTCAATAGTTAATAATTCCGGTGTAATTAATAGCAGCGGCAATGGTATTTATGTTAAAGATAATTATACCTCAATTAACAATTCTGGTTCAATTACAACTGCTTTTGGGTCCACTATTTCTGCTATTAGAAATGAAGGTGACAATGTTATTATTACTAATTCTGGCAATATAAATTCTACAAATTATGCAATTTATAATTCTGGCTTAAATACAATTATTAATAATTCAGGTAATTTAATTGGTGGTGTTCAAATTGGCAGTGGAACCCTAAATATTCTTGGTGGAAATATTGATGGTGAAGTAGATGGTTCTTCAAATTCTGGCAATGTTAACATTGGATCAAGTTTGAATTCTGGAATTATTTTTAACCAAACCAAATCTTTTAGAGATCTTGATATTTTAAATATTAAGTCGGGCAGCATTTTAAATTCCGGCAATAATATAAGTGCTAATAAAATTCTGCTCGATGTTGATTCTACCTTAAATTTAAATGATGGATCTTCTTTAAGTGCCTTAATTCAAGGTTCAAGTAATTCAGTTGGAAGTTTAAATATTTCTAATTCTCAAATAATATTCGAAAACGGAATTGGAATTTCAGGAAATTCCTTAGCAAATTTAAATATTAATTATGGTAGTTCCATCAATAGTTCTGGCAATATTTATGCTGCTAATATTTTGGTTGGCGGCAATTTAAATTTTTTGAAAGAAGATAATTTAACTATTTTTGGAAATGTTGCTGGAACTGGTTCTGGACTACTTAACATTGGATCACAAAATCAAATAATTGCCGGAAATTTTTCTTTGAAGGATGGTGATTATTTAGCAGTTGCATTAAAAAATAATGGAGTTGGAAATCTAACGGTAAGCGGCATTACTTCTATTGATGCTAATTCAAAATTAGCGATTACTACCAGTTTAAATCAAGGTTATATTGCAAGTGGTACAAGATATAATGTTATAAATGCTGCTTCTGGCTCGACAATAAACTCAATTTCTGATGAAAATATTTCAGTAAATGGTGGAAGTTCAAATATTTCTGGGTTACTTAAATTTACTACGATAGCCACTTCTAATGGTTTAATTTTAAATATTGACCGACTTCCTGCTTCACAAATTACTTCCAATCAAAATGCTGAAAATATTTATCGAAATTTAAATAATATTGGAAATAGCAGTAGTGGAAAATTACTGGAATTTCAGGAATATTTAGGTGGTGCTGGTTTGAATGGTGAAGAAATTACCAAAACCTTAAATCAATTAGCGCCAACCTCAACCAAGGCTTCGCTTGCTACCATCAAAAATATTGTTACTAATTCTGCCGCAATTATAGAAAACAGATTAGAAAAAATTAATTTTCGTAATTCAGATGAAATTCTAAAAAATAGTTTTTGGATGCAAGGTTTTGGGCAATCTCTAGCACAAAAACAAGTTAAGGATGATGATGGCTATAAAGCCAATTCGGCAGGAATGGTTATTGGATTAGATAAAAAAGTTAAAGATGATATTGGAATTGGAAGTTCATTTAGCTTTGTCCAGTCTTCAATAAAAAATCTGGATAGTAACAAAAGAAATTCAATTAATATTTATCAGACCAATATTTATGGTTATAGAAATTTTGATAAATATTTTATTGATGCGGTTGGCGGATTTTCTTTCAATCAATTTAATTCAAACCGGGCAATTTCGGCAGTTAATTCCAATGCTAAAGCT